>CBFGLP010000283.1:0-3813 GCA_965649595.1 uncultured Myxococcales bacterium
GGCTTTGCCGGCGCGGGGGAAGGCCAGCCGAATGGCCTCCATCAAAACCAGTGGCTAAACATGGTCAGATTGAGCTCGCCTCAATCTGATTATGTTTAGTGCGCGATGCGGTGGCGGACCAGCTCCGCCACCGCATCAGAACAGCGCGTAGACGAAGGGCGCCACGTAGGCTAGCCCGCCCGTCAGCCACAGCAGCACCCCCGCGAGCAGCAGCACGATCAGCAAGGGCGCCAGCACGAACCTCGCGGGGTGCAGGAAGTGCCCGATCAGCCGCAGCACCGTCCTTCCGCGTGCCTGCACGCGAGCGAGAAAGCCCGGTCGACGGCGGGGTGGGGTAGGGGCGCTCATCCGGGCCTCTCGATCAAGCAGTCCTCGATCACCATCGCATCGATCCCGTGCCGCAGCCAGAACGCCAGCGCATCCTCGCCGCTGGCCACGATCGGCTCGCCCGGCCCGTTGAGCGAGGTGTTGAGCACGACTGGGTCATGGCCGCCCGCCGCGAGCCGCTCGAGCACCGCGTGCAGCTCGGGCGCCCGCTCGCGCGCGACCGTCTGCAGGCGCGCGGTCCCGTCCTCGTGCACGATCGCGGGGATCCGCTCGATCCGATCCGCCCGCACGGGTGCGACCGTGGTCATGAAGGGGCTCATGTCGTCGGGCTGCCCGACGAAGAGCTCGGCTGTGCGATCGGCCATGACCGCGGGCGCGAAGGGGCGAAAGGGCTCGCGCTGCTTGATCAGCCGGTTGATCCGCTCGCGGGTCGCTCGCTGGCTCGGGCTCGCCAGCAGCGAGCGCTGCCCGAGCGCTCGCGGACCCCACTCGAAGCGGCCACGCACGTGCGCGACGATCCGCCCGCGAGCGATCTGCTCGGCGGTGGCTTGCGCCGGATCGTCGATCCGCCGCAGCTCGAGCCCGAGGCCCTTTGCCACGGCGTGAGTGCGATCGACGTCGACCCGGCGCCCGAGCGCTGCGCTGGTCAGCGGCTCCGGCCGGCGATCGCCGAGCTCGATCGCGCCGAGGATCGCCGCCCCGAGGGCCCCACCCGCGTCGCCGGCCGCCGGCTGCACGAACACCCGTTCGAACCCTGCCTCTCGCTGCAGGCGCGCGTTCGCCAGCGCGTTGAGGGCTACGCCGCCGGCCAAGCAGAGGTTCGCCGAGCCCGTCAGCGCCCGCGCCCGGCGAGCGAGCCCGAGCAGCGCCTCCTCGAGCACGACCTGCAGCGTCGCGGCCACGTTGGCGTAGTGACGGTCTTGCTCGTCGTCGAGCTTCCACGGCCGGCCTGGCGCCCGCCGAGGCCCGAGCAGCCGCTCGAGCGCCGGCCCAAACCCCAATTCCGCGTCGCTCATGTGCGCGAAATAATCGAGGCCCAATTCGTAGCTGCCGTCCTCGTGCAGTCGGATCAATTGCTCGAATCGATCGCGCAATACCGGCTGCCCCCACGCGGCCAAGCCCATGACCTTGTACTCACCTTCGTTGACCGCGAAGCCCAAATACGCGGTCAACCCCGCGTACAAGAGCCCGAGCGAGTGCGGGAAGTCGACGCTGCCCAACAGCCGCAGCGAGTCCCCACGCCCGTGCCAGAGCGTGGTCGAGCTGTGCTCTCCGACGCCATCGACGACCAGCACGGCTGCCTCGTCGTAGGGCGACACGAACATCGCGCTGGCCGCATGGCAGCGGTGGTGGTCGAAGCACAGCACCTTTTGCCGCGGGACGAAGAGCTCTTCGGACAGGCGATCCAGCACCCACAGCTTGCTGCCGAGCTGACTCGCGAGCGCGCGGGGAAACTGCCGCCACGTGCGGGGCATGTTCCGCAGCAGGCTGACCAGCACCCGCTCGAGCTTGTCGAAGGGCTGCTCGTAGAACACCACCGCGTCGAGCTGCTCGGGCTCGATCCCGGCCTCGGCCAAGCAAGCGTGCGCGGCCGCGATCGGCAGGCTCGGGTCGTTCTTGATCCGTGACAGCCGCTCTTGCTGGATCGCCGCGACCACACGGGAGTCGACCACGAGGGCCGCCGCCGCGTCGTGATACTCACCGGAGATGCCGAGGACGATGGCCATGGCTGCTCGCTCGCTCAGTCGTGCTCGGCCGCGAGCGTGGGCTCGGGCGGCGCAGGCTCGACCTGCGTGCTCGCACGCGCGTCGACGCCCTGTGTGTTCCAGCCGGCGCGCACCGGTCGGGCCACGCGGACCAAGAGCCCGAGCGGCGCGGCGAGCAGGTACACGAGCAGCATCGCGAGCGAGTACACCCGCTCGGCCAGGAACCGCCCCGCACGTAGCCACCGTCGCCCGAGCTCCCATCGCGCGGCTCGGCGCAGCGCCTTGCGAGCCGTAGCCTCGCCGCCCGCGAGCGCGACCAGCAGCTCCCACGTATAGGCGCCGTGCCTGCGCTCGTCGACCAGCACGGCCTGGAAGAGCTTGCGATCCCGCTCGCGCCCGACTCGGGAGAACCACTCGAGGTAGGTCTCGAACTGCGCTCGCGCTCGCTGTTCGCCGAAGTGCACGAAGGCCAGGAACGCGACCTCGCCGAGGCGCTCGAACAGCTGCTCGGTGTCCGCCTGCACGTGGCCGAGCGCGACTGGTCGTCGCGCCTCGCGGGCGAGCTGCTTGGCCCGCCGGGCGAACATCTGCGCGTGCCGGGCCTCGTCGTCGGCGTGGCGTAGATAAGCGGCCGCGCGCTCGGGCGAGGGCGTGAGCCGAGCGGCCAGCCGCATGTCGATCATGCTGCCCTGCTCGGCCAGCGCGAAGGCATGCAGCTTGCGCGCCGCGTGGCCTGGCCAGCGCCAGACCAAGGGGTTGAGCAAGCGAGCGACGAGCACGGTCAGCATGGACGTTCCTCGCGGCTCAGCGGCACACGCCGCTGGCTTGCCAGGGTGTGCAGGTGCCCGTCGAGCAGGGATGGGCATCGTCGCACAGCGGGAAGCAGGCGTTGACGGCAAACGCGTGTACCGAGCCCTCGGGGCATGGTGGCGCGACCAGGGGATCGTTCTGCACGCACGCGAGGACGGCCTTGTCATCCTCGCCGTGCGCGGCCCGGCAGGGCTCGAGCAGCTTTGGGTCACCCCACGCGTCGCTGCAGGACTCGACGCCGGGGACGGTCTCTTGGAGCAGCGCGCACAGCTCGGTCGCGTCGGTGTCCGGCGGGTCAGTCCGACCGGCTTCGCCCGCGACCTCGACCAGCTCACCGACGAAGCGCGGCTTGCCGTCCTTCTCGGGCCAGCGGATCTCGAGCTCACGGACCTTGTCTGCCCACCAGATCCGCGCGGTCACGGGCTCGCCGATCGTCAGCGGTGTCACCAGGCTGATCCCCTCCGCGGTATGGAGAGTCATCGTCGCCAGCGAGGCGCCCTCACGGACCTCGATCCCGCCGAGATCCGTGCCCCGGCAGACCATCCGGAACCAATCGCCCTCGATCTGCGTGGAGCAGCCGACCTTCGACGAGTCCTTCACCCGGACCTCGTACTCCGGCAACCACTCGCGGTGCTCGGGCGCGAAGCTCATGCCCTCGGGCAGCCCGGGGTCTGGCGTGCGCACGGGCAAGGGCGTGCTCAGCCGCTCGACCAGCGCCTCGCCGAGCGCAGCGTGGCCTTTGGCGGTCATGTGAATGTCTCCGTTCAGGAACGCGCCGGGCTGGGCCGAGCGCAGCGCGGCCGTGACGTCGACCGCCCGTACGCCGATCTGCTTCGCGCTCGCGACGAGGTCATCGAGCAGCGCCAGCGTGCCGCTCATGTCCGGCCGCTCGGTCACGCCGTACTTGTCCCACTCGGCCGGATCGACCTGCACGTCGAAGGGCAGCGCGACCACGACCAGCTCGGCGCCA
>CBFGLP010000284.1:0-2330 GCA_965649595.1 uncultured Myxococcales bacterium
GCAGGCCGCGGGCGATCTGCTCGACGATGCCGCGCACGGTTTCCAGGTCCGGCTGTGGATGGTCGAGCAGATCGCCCGCGGTCTGCGCGCCTTCCATCGCCTGGAAATGCTGCACCAGGACCTGCGCCGCACCGACGTGCCGCTGTGGGGCTACTTCTGCCAGATCAGCGACAGCACCACCAGCTACGGCTCATACTCCGGCGCCGTGCCCAACGAGAAGATCACGTGGGGCAAGCTCGGCGTGAACACCCCCAACTTCATCATCGAGTCCGACGCGACGATCGTCGCGCCGCTCGTGTTCGCCTACGTACTCGGCTGGTGACGTCGTGAAGCACCCGCGCATCAACCATCCCCTGAACGAACTGAAGCAGTCGGCGGCCGAGCTCGGCTACCGCATGCCCGCGGAGTGGGAGCCGCTGTCGTCGATCTGGCTGGCGCGCCCGCACAACCCGACGACCTGGCCCGGCTGCCTGGCCGAGGCGCAGGCGCAGCACGCCGACTTCGCCGCCGCGGTGCGCCGCTTCGTGCCCGTCCGCATGCTCGGCGAGTCGATCTCGATCGCCACCGACGACGCGTGGATCCGCGACTATGGGCCCATCTTCGTCAAGCGCAAGACCGACGGCGCGCTGGCCCTGCACGACTTCCATTTTAATAATTGGGGCGGCAAGTACGGCGATTGCGCGAACGACGACGTGGTGCCGCAGAAGGTCGCGCTGATGCTCAGCATGCCGCTGTGGATCCACGACTTCGTGCTCGAGGGCGGCAGCATCGAGGTCAACGGCGTCGGCACGGTGATGACCTCGGAGTCGTGCCTGTTCCACCCCGGCCGCAACGCCGACCTGGGCCGCGCCGACATCGAGCGCGAGCTGCACGCCGCGCTCGGCACGACCCACGCGATCTGGCTGCCCGCGGGCATCGCCGGCGACGACACCGACGGCCACATCGACGACCTGGCCCGCTTCGTCAAGGCCGACACGATCGCCGCAGTGCGCGCGCCGCAGGGCCACCCGGACCACGACGTGCTCGAGCGCAACTGGGAGGCGCTGACGCAGGCCCGCGACCAGAACGGCCAGAAGCTGCAGCTCGTCGAGCTGCCCGTGCCGGCGCCGATCTTCTGGGACTTCCCCGCGGAGGACGACTGGCCCGGCGGCATCCGCCAGGTGCCCGCGAGCTACGCGAACTTCCTGTTTGCCAACAGGGCGGTCCTGGTGCCGACCTTCGACCAACCCACCGACGCGCAGGCGCTCAAGATCTTGGAGCAGCTGTTCCCCGAGCGCGTGATCGTCCCGGTGGCCGCGAAGTACCTCGTCGTCGGCCTCGGCTCGCTGCACTGCCTGAGCCAGCAGCAGCCGTTCTAGACTTTTGCGTCGATGAAGAAGGGGCGCGCGTGCGCAGAGCCGCGCGCCCCAGACATCCCAGCAGGGCGGCGGTCGCCCCGAGAGGAGCTGACGATGATCAGTGACTTGTTGCTCAACTTCCGCCACCTCGAGGGGCTCCAGCTCCGCAACCTCGCCGCGGTGAACATCATCGTCGGGCCGAACAACGTCGGCAAGACGACGCTGTTCAGAGGGATCCGAGCGTTCTCGCCGGGAGAGCGAGGCAAGCTCAAACTCTCCCCATATGACAAATTGTTCATCAGCTCACGCGTATCAGAGGATGATAGTACTCGACTTGAGGGGCTCCGATTCGCATCGGACATTACTCGCTTCTGGTCCTCCTCCGTATCGGGTGCAGACCATTGTTATTGGAGCGACATGAATGAAACATTTTACGGAATCACTGAATCTGGCGATAGACGCTCGGGGCGACTACAGGCTCCCCTGCAGCTTGATTGGGGCGAGAATGATCGCAAAATCATTGCAAGCATGCTCCAGGCCATGGAGAAGCAATCCCTTCAGTCTCACAAAACCTGGCTCAAGCACGCATACTGCCTGTGGCACCGCAGGAAATCACGCTATACTGAACAATTGGGCGCGTTTCATGAGCACTTGGATCCCGAAGCCGAAAACCTCGCGGCTCGTCTCGACCACCTTCTATCTGGAGTAGAGGGAGGTCGACTGCGAAGCCAAGTAGATCATTTCATGAACGCCGTAATTCCTTACCTCGGCGGGGTCGGGATTAAGAGGGTCAAGAAAAGCAGCTCGACAGAAATATCGGTCGCCTTCCAGGATGGCAATACCGCCCGGAGCCTTGAGGACCTCGGCGGGGGCGTCGAGCAAGTCCTAGCGCTCGCGCTCGTGCTACTCGCGGAACCCAACCAGGGCGCCGTGCTCATCGAAGAACCGGAGTCACACCTGCACGAATCCGCCCAGCGGCGGCTGATCGACCAG
>CBFGLP010000285.1:0-7286 GCA_965649595.1 uncultured Myxococcales bacterium
CCGAAGCTCGACACGTAGTCGAGCGTGCGAGGGCTCAGCTCGCGGACCAGCGAGATCCCGCGCAGCAGGTTGTCGAGCTCGTCGAACAGCTCGTCGAGCAGATCCGGCGGGCACTCGAGCTCGGCGAGCACCGCCTTTTGCCGCTCGATCGGCGTCCGGTCGATCTCCCCGCGGGTCGCGGCCCGACCCGACCCGACCAGAGCGTCGGTGATGCCCTTGTGAGCCGAGCTGACCACGAGCGGCCGCCGATCGAGGCGACCCCGCACGATGTCGAGCACCTTCTCGATCTGGGTCCGATTGGCGACCGAGCTTCCTCCGAATTTCATCACGATCATGGTGGGTCCTGCCTGCGCTCGTCCGTGCGAGGCGCGGACCATAGCGGCTCCCCGCGGCGCCTGAAAGGGCTTGCGCCGGCGCGCACGGCTCCTCAGGATCGGCCCAGCATGGTCCAACCACCGCGGCCCTTCGAGCACCCCTCGTTCAATCCTTACGCACCGCCGGCGGCCGATTGGGTGATGGCCGACGAGCGAGCAAATCTCGGCGAGCGAGCCTGGTGGTTCGAGGGCGACGTGTTGGTCGTACGCAAGGGTGGGTCGTTGCCGGTCGAGGTCTGCATGAAGACGGGCCAGCCCGCCGACGGCAAGCCGGTCACGCGCAAGCTGCAGTGGGTTCACCCCGCGGTCGCGATTACGGTCATCTCACCGATCATCTTCCTGATTCTCTATCTGATCTTTCGCAAGACCGGCGCGATCACCTACGGTGTCTCGGCCGAGTTCCGCAAGCGGATCAAGACCGGGCGGATACTGATGTTTGCCCCGCTCTTGCTCTTGCCGCTGGCCTTCGTGCTGCCCGAGCCGGCCTTGGGGGTCGGCGTCGGGATGGTCGTGTGGGTCGTGTGCCTGATCGTCGGCTTGCTGATGGCGCAGCCGTTCCGGATCCAGAAGATCGACAAGCAGAACATCTACTTGCTCGTCGACCCGCGCTTGCGTCACGCGCTCCGCTGAAGCGGTCTTCGTCAGTCCGAGGGCAGTCAATCGGGCGGTCGGCGAGCGAGCAGCGACGCCCCTGCCGAAGCTTGAAAGAGCGGCGCGAGCTCGGGCGCTTGGCCGGTCAGATCGCGCCACAGCAGCTCGAGCCGGCGAAGCCGTGCGGTCAGCAGGGCCGCCTGCGTGCCCGAGGCCGGGCGCAGGCGAACCGCCAGCGCGTGGCGGCGCTGTTGCTCATGGTCGAGCAGCTCGTGGGCCCACGCGGCCGCACGCGCGAGCAGGGGCGCGGGATCGGCCGCGCTCGTGGCCAGCGTGCACGCGAGCGAGACGGCCTCGAGCAGCGGCGAGCCGATAAGCCGAGCCCGCAGCAGCGGATCGCCGAGCACTGGATCCAGCGCTTGGAGCCGGGCCGCGTCGTCTTGGGTCGGCCAGTCAATCCGCGCTCGCAAGGCCGCGTCGGCTGCGGTCGTGCCGAGCTGGTCTTCGAGCAGCGGCAGGCGATCGAAGGCGCCCGGATCGACGCGCACGATCACCGGCCCGAGCGAGCCGCACGCGAGCTGAACGAAGCAGGGCAGGTGAGGAGCAGGGAGCGGCGAGCCGAACGCGTCGGCGAAGCACACGCTCACGCCGATTCGATCGCCGAGCCGCTCCTCGACCGCCTCGCTGGCGAGCTCGACCTGCGGGAGCAAGGGCAGCAGGCGCGGCGCGGGGCTCGGCTCCCAGCAAAGGTGCAGCACCCAACCGGCGGCCAGGTACGCTCGCGCTTCGGCGCTCGTGCTCGGATCGAAGGCCAGGCTCGCGTGCAGCCACAGTTGGCCATGACGATCGCGGCTGCACGCGAGGCCGAGCCCGGGGGTGCTCGCGGGCACCGGGCTCGCGCTAGTCAGCTCGAGCAAGATCATGCTCGCCTCCATCGATGAAGCTGCGGACGAGCTCGCGGCCGGGGGTCAGCTCGAGCGTGTTGGAGACCTGCTCGTGCAGGCTCGCGCGCACGAACACGCAGAAGTGCTCGGGCACCCCCTCGGGCAGGGCCTCGCGGTTCGGCGGACCGAGCTGCAAGTCGAGCGTGAAGTCGGCGAACGATCGCACCACGATGTCGGGGTTGCCCCACCCGCTCGGGCCCCGGTGATTGGCGATCGCTGGCTCGAGCGGGACATGGGTCGGGTCGCGCAGCGGCAGCGCGCCGAACCAGCCGAACGCGGGGGCCTCGAGCGTGACGACCACGCTCTCGATCGGATCGAGGAACTCGGCGAAGCGATCCTGCGCGAGCGCGAGGGTCAGCCAGAAGTGGACGAGCAACTGGCCCTCGAGCCAGACCGGCGGTGAACAGACGATGCGCAGGCCGATCCCTGCGAAGCGCGGGGTGGTGTCTGGATCGGGGTCCCGACCGATCCCATCGAGCAGCGCGAGCGTGGGGGTGAAGCTCATCTCAATACACCCGATCCCAGGAGCGGATCGCCGTCAAGTTGTTCCGCGAGAGATCCTGCGCGCGGATGAAGTCCTTGCATTGTTGGCAGAACTCCAGCCCGTGCAGGTACGCGGTGCGCTGGTGAAACATGATGCAGATGTTGTTGCCGTTCGGGATGTAGACCTGATGGCAATTGGGGTTATCGGGATAATAGAATTCTCCGGCCGCCAAGGCCGTGTTGTTGACCGTGTGCGCGTTGGTGTGGCAGTGATCGCCGCGGCCGCCGTTGTCGTCGTTGTACCAATTTCCGTGCGCCTGCTGAGCGCCGTTGTAGGTATGATTTTGCATGACCATGCCGAACGAATGCGCGATCTCGTGGGCGAACACCCGCGCGAGCGCCAAGCCCTTTTGTTGTATGGTGCCGTTGGGATAATACATCGACATGTCTTGCGTCAGCGCGATGTTGGCTCCCGACGAGAAACCTCCGACTGGACGCAGCGCGCCGACTTCGACCTGCAAGCGAACCGTGGGGTTGAGCGGGTGGCGAGAGAAGTACGAGTAGTCGAGCGGATCGGCTGGGAGGTGGTTCTGCACCCGGTCGGTGTGGATACCGGCGAGCCGAGTCAAGTTGGCGTTGTTGGGCTTGTCGGTGTCCTGGATGCGAACGCGGAAGCTGCGATCGTCGATGCGTGTCACCGTGTTCGGCAGGTACATCATCGAGCTGAACCAGCCCTGCACTTGCCCGCTGTAGGCGTTGTAGTCGACCAGCCGGATGTTGGCCGTCACCTGCTCGGGCAGCACGAGCCGCCGGCCTGGCGCGACCCCGGGCTCGGGCGGGAGGTGGAGGGTGAGCTGCCAGGTGCCGTTGTGGTCCTCGACGGTGTCGGCTCCTAGCACGCCCGCTCCGGTGCCATCGACCAGGGGCACCTCGATCTCTCGCGGCTGGTTCGAGTAGGCCGCGCGAATCAACGCGAGCCGGAGCAGGAGGCCAACCTTGGCCCGTGGTGGTGCCGGACGATTGGCGACCAGCGGCTGGAGATCCGTCAAATAACCACGCTCGGGGATGCTCTGCCGAGCGACCCGCTCGAGCTCGACGCCCAGCGCTCCGTAGATCCGCTGGACCTCGGGGAGCGCGACATCGAACAGTCGCTTGCCCTCGTCGTTCATCCAATTGGCGATGAAATAGATCCGCCGCTTGATGTCGAATTGCTCGGTCAGCGAGTTGTTGGGCTTGTCGCTGCGCTTGGCGGTGACGGTATATGTCTCGTTACCGTAAGGGGGGATCTGCAGGCGGTTCTTGAACGTCCGCGTGCTGCCGATCTCGCTAGTATCGGACTGCTGCGTATTCGGTGCGGTCCCCTGCACCCACGACGCGTCGGCGGCGACCGTGTTGAGGTTGCGGGGACCGGGCGCGCAGGTCCAGCGGACCGAACGCCCGGCGTTGTAGCTGGTAACGATCGATCGGGTGACCGAGACGGGGATCTCGGGGCCCCGATGATTGCGCGGATCGGCGTCGAGATTGACGTACCAGGTGGTCGGCATGGTTTGGGTCAGCTCCCGATCTCGATGCGCTCGACGTCCCAGTCCTCGTCATCGAGTGGCGGCGGTGCGAGCACCTCCGGCTCGGGCCGGATGGGCTCGCTAGCGATCTCGAGCCGGATCACGTCCCACTCGGGCAGCCGCACGCGATGTCGCTGATCCAGCGCGAGGTCGGTCAGCGGCTGCCCCGGTTGGTACTCGGTGGCTGGTGACATCGCGTGGTCACCATACGACATCTTCGACGCGAGACGCGGTCGGACGGCGCGGCTCGGTCGATGTGGCGTCGCTACGCGGCTACGCACGAGAGTGGGCGCAGAAACCTGGAGGAGAGGCGGCGCGCCAGTGGCGCTAGGCTCGACGAGGTAGTTCCCGCCGTCGACTGGATGGGGTATGAGACATCCCCCTTCCGACCCCTCGCCACGCCGACCGCGCCCGAGGGCTCCAAGCTCGATGAACGAACTCGCCAAGCTCAATGAGTCCCGCAAGAACGAGCTCGAACGACTCTGCTCGATTCGTGTTGCCGAGCACGCGGCTCGTCGAAGGCCCAGCGAGGCCGACTATCCGCTGCTGAGCCTGTTCTCCGCCATCACGCAGGCGATCGAGGCTCGGACCGAGCGCGCCGAGCTGGATCCGCAGTTCGACGTCATCGATCGCAAGCAATTCGGCGGCGACATTGCGGTCAAGGTGCCGAGCCTGCTGAAGGAGAAAGGGGCGAAGCACTATATCGCCACCTACATTCCGTCGATCGTCGAGACCCTGACCGGGCCCGAGTTCGCAAATAGCATCGAGCGCGTCGAGGCCAAGGGGATCTATGTGAACCTGAAGCTGCGCTCGCGCTGGCTGCTCGACGCCGTGCAGACCATCGTCGACCTCGGCGACGCGTTCGGGCACACCGATTCGTGCATCGACCGGGCCTACGTGGTCGACTACTCCTCGCCCAACGTCGCCAAGACGCTCCACGCCGGCCACATCCGCTCGACGATCATCGGGCACGTGCTCTGCAACCTCTACGAGGCCGCTGGCGCGCTGGTCTACCGCGTCAATCACATCAACGACTTTGGCGGGTTCGGGTTCATCCTCGAGGGCCTGCGGCGCTTCGCGGACAAATTCCCGGCGGGGATGTCCGAGAACCAGCGGCTGCTCGAGATTTATACGATTCGCCGCACGCTCGAGCGCTACGCTGCGGAGTCGATCGCCTTCGCCGAGATCCCCGAGCGCGATCGGGAGCTGATCCAGCGCTACTTCCCCGGCGTGACGTCGAAGGAGTCGCTGCAGCGCGCGTTCGAAGAGTACGTGACCGCCTCCGACGCTCGCTTCGAGCGGCTCGAGGAGGGCGACGCCGACGAGGTCGTGGTGTGGAAGGCGGCGGTCGAGCACAGCCTCGCCGACTTTCAATCCTTCTACGACGCGCTCATGGTCCACATCGACCTGACCTTGGGCGAGAGCTTCTACTTCAACACTGGCGTTCAGCTGGTCGAGGACGCGCTCGCGGCCGGGACCGCGGTGGTGTTCACGGAGGCGCTGGCGCGGCCCGAGATCGAGGCGCTCGAGCGGCAGCACGAGGCCGGCGAGATCAGCCGGACCGAGCTCGACAAGCGCGTCTCGCTGATCACCAAGGACATCGGCGCGGTCGTGGTCCAACTGCCCGACGGCGAGCGGCTGGTCGTGCGGCGGGCCGACGGTCGCAGCATCTACGCGACGCGGGACCTCGCCGCGGTCAAGCTGCGCCGCGAGCTCTTCGACCCGACCGACATCATCTACGTGGTCGGGCAAGAGCAGCGCGTGCACTTCGCTCGGCTCTTCCAGGCCGCCGAGGTGGTCGGCCTCGTGCACGGCGGGGACGTCCACCTCGAGCACGTGTACTTCGGCTTCTACGTCGACGCGAAGGACGGCAAGAAGCTGTCCAGCCGCAACGCGGTCTCGAACGTCAACCACCTGCTCGAGGCCTCGGTCGAGTTCTTCAAGAACCGGTTCGAGAACACCGAGGGGCTCACGCCCGAAGAGCTCGACGTCAGCTCGCGCCAGCTCGCGGTCGGCTCGCTGGTGTTCAACGATCTCAAGCAGGACATGAAGGGCTCGGTCGAGATCGCTACCTCCAACATCCAAGAGACGATCGAGGCGTTCGAGAAGTCCGGCGGGGCCTATGTCGTGTATGCGGCCTGCCGCGCGCGCAGCATCATCCGCAAGTACGGGCGCGAGTATCGGCCCGAGCTGCCGCGTGCGAGCGAGATCGAGAGCTTCGAATTCAGCGATCAAGAGGTCGCGCTGATCCTGGCGCTCTTGGACATCCCTACCAAGATCAGCCGCGCGATCGCCCAGAACTCGCCCTCGGTGCTGGTTCGCTACTTGCTCGACGTAGCGAACGCCTACAACTCCTATTACCACGCGGCGCAGGTGCTAACGAAGGAAACCGGCGCAAATCTCCCCCGCGTGTTGCTGACCAAGGCGGTGGAGCTGACGCTGGTCAACGGCCTGCGGATCTGCCACATCGAGTGCCCGCCGCGGCTGTGAGCCGAGGCTGACACTAAGCGGCGACGAGCGAGAGCTGCTCGTGAGCAGCGCACAGCTCGATCAGCTCGGCCTCGGGCACGTCGTCGGCTAGCCAGCGACGTGCCCGATCCGGCCCGAGCACCACGGGCATGCGATCGTGAAAGCGGCCCAGCTCCAGGTCCGCCTCGACGGTCAAGATCGTGCACGAGCGCAGCGTCGACCCGTCGAGCTCGCGCTCGGTCCATAGCCCGGCGAGGCCGAAGATCGGCTGGCCCGGCAAGCTCGCGAACATTCGGCCCAGACCATCCTCGCGTCGGACCCAAAACCCGCTCGCCGGCAGCACGCAGCGACGCGAAGCAAAGTACTTCTTGAACTTGCGCGGGGCGGTCTCGGCTCGGACGTTGATCTGCGGCGGCTGAGCGAGCGGTCGCTCCATCCAGCTCGGCGCGAGGCCCCAGCGGGCGCGGTCGAGGATCAGGCCGCGCTCGCTGCGATGCACGATCGGCACGCTCGCGGTCGGTACGAAGGCCTCGGGCAGATCACCGGGGACGCTGTCGAGCAGCAGCCCGAGCGTGGTCGCCCAGCTGCGCCAGTCGTGCTCGTCGGTCCCGGTCACGTAGCGGCCGCACATGCGGCGAGGATAACCGCTACTGAGCTCGAGGACTGTCGAGGCGTGGTTGCGATCGCTGTGCGCCGGCTGGGGCGTCCTTGATCTGCATCAGCTCGACCGTGAAGGTCAGGCGTGAATTCGCGGGGATCTTGCCCTTCGCGCGCGCGCCGTAGGCGAGCTCCGCCGGGATCGTCAGCCGCCGCAGACCACCGATCTTCATGCCCGCGATGCCGAGGTCCCAGCCCTTGATCAC
>CBFGLP010000286.1:0-4529 GCA_965649595.1 uncultured Myxococcales bacterium
CGGTTGCGAACCAAGACGCCCCCGCTGGCGATCGCTCCCATCGCCAGCTCCTCGTGGCCCGGCACACCGAGCTTGCGAACCACCAGCACGTCGAACGGAGCGTCGAGGCGCTCGGCGATCTCGTACGCCACGGGCACCCCCCCGCGTGGCAATGCGAGCACCACCGGGTCGTGCAGTGACAGCTTGGCGAGGGCCTCGGCGAGCCGGGCTCCAGCCTCGCGCCGATCCTCGAAGAGCGTCCTCGGTAGCATCGCTCATCGAGCGCTCGCAAGCGTCGTTCCAGCCACGCGTGCCCGAATACGCCGCACCAGGATGCGTTGCGCCGAGCTGCTGGGCACCGTGTCGGGTCATCGCGACGCACTCGTGTTGGAACGACTCGACTCCGTGCCAGGTTGCCACCTGACTCGCTCCGCGACCGCGCAAGCCAAAATTGCGCATGAGCGAGCACACGGTCGGCGCCTCAATATCCTTCAATGACTGCAGAGCGCTACGGACATGTCCTGGCATGCGCAAGCTATCTGCTCTCGGTTTCATCATCTCTCTCGGGCTCCCTACCCTCGCCCACGCGTACCCGCTGCCCTTCCCAACCCGCGGAGACGCGCTCGCGGACGACGTCTACATCACGTCGTCGGGCCACATCAACACGACCAACGCGATCGACATGAGCGCGCTGCGGTGGGACGCCTCGGCCAACCAATGGTCGGCGTGGAAATCTGGGACCACTGGTTCGGTCGTCGAGGATCACGTCGCGTTCGGCACCCCGCTCTACGCGGTCGAAGACGGCTACGTGCTGTCCTGCCACCGAAATACAGCCGATTCATCGGATCCGACCGCCAGCAGTTGCCCCAACGACGTCTGCCCAGCCGGCGTGACCGCGGGCGGCAATTTCATGATCATCGTCTCCCCCGACGATGATCACTCGATTACTTACCTGCACCTCGAGTACGACTCGATCCCCGAGGAGCTGTGCCCGAACGTCTCCGACGGGGTGTATGGCGAAAAGACCTGCGATCTCCCGGATATGGAGGGTTACTACAGCGATACGCGCCTCGATCTCGAGTCGGTCAACCCCGGCGGTGTGCTGCCCTTCGTCCGCAAGGGTGACTATATTGGCAACCTCGGACACTCGGGCAGGTCGGGCGGCCCGCACTTGCACATTCACGTCAAGCCCTTCGCGTGGGACGAGAACAACAACCCCTGTGAAGGCCCCTCGATGCCGATCGAGTGGTACGAGAGCTGGATTCAGCCGCGCACGCCCGGGATCGCGCCCGCGAGCGACTGGACGCCGATGCAGGGTCATGAGCTGGTCGACGGCGTCTTGGTTGCGATCTGGCCCGATCCGATCGGGCTCGAGAGCTCCGATTTCAACTACGGCTTGCTCGCCAGCGACCTCGAGACGACCACCCACGTGACCGGCGAAGTGATGGCGTATCGGACCGCGGCTGGCAACCTCTCGCTGCGCGCCTACACCGTCGACTCCGATGGCGTGCTCACCAACCAGGGCGTGCGCAACGAGGGCTCTGTCGTCGATCACGCGCTCGTGCGTCCCGACACCAGCCGCAACGTGATCTCGGCGATTCACGGGTCTAACGGCAACCTCAAGCTGATCCCCTACACCGTCTCCGCCGCGGGCGTGATCACCCGGCAGTTCGGCAAGGAATTCAACGAGGGGGCGATCGGACCGCTGATCGAAGCGACCCCCTCGCCCGCACACGACGGCGTCGTCGTAGCGATCGAAGACGGCGCAGGCGACCTCAAGGTCATCGATTATCACACCACCGCCGCACTCGACATCAGCCGCAACTACTCTGGCGCGGGTGTCGGCGGAGCGATCGAGGGCCTCGCGATCGCGACGACGATGACCAGCTTCGACGGGGTCGTCACCGCCGAGCTGGTCGAGGGCACCGGTCAGCTGATCGTGCGCAGCTTCTCGGTCCCGGCCGCTGGCGGAGTGTTCGCGGCCGACGTCTACTCCACTGGCCTAGTCGGCACCGCGATCGACGTCGACACGGTCCCAGTCTTGCTCGGCTTCGGCGAGATCGTGGTCACCAGCACGCGGCTGGCCACCGGCAGCATGCGGCTCGATAGTTGGTCGGTCGACGGCAGCGGCCAGCTGACTCCGGTCGACAGCGCCAGCACTGGCCTGATCGGCGCGCACGGGGCCGGCGTCGTCGGCTTCTCCGATCTCGTCACCGGGGTCGAGGACAGCTACGGCAACCTCAGGTTGATCGGCTGGGAGGTCACGAGCGCGGGCGAGCTTCGCCGGGTCGCCACACGCAGCTTCGACGCGATCAACGAGGTGGCCGTGCACGGGTCATTCGTCACGTCCGACCAGCTGCTCGCGACCATCATCGACGGCAGCGGTGAGCTCCACGTCATGTCGCTGTCCGAGGACTTCGTGCCCGGAGTCTAGACAGGCTCGAGCCAGCGGTGAGCATCCGTCGGCTCGCGCCCCCCGGGCCAGCGTGTGCACGGGCGAGCGCGAGCCGAAATGAATGCCGACACCACTGCGCGAATGTGAACACCAGAATCGTGCTATTGCTGATACCTTCGCGGCAATGACCGATTCACAGCCGTGGGACGTGGTGATCGTTGGCGGTCGACCGGCGGGGGCGAGCTTGGCTGTCCGGCTCGGTGCTCGGGGTTACCGGGTGCTCTTGCTCGATCGCTCGACCTTCCCCTCGCTGCCCGCGGTCCCCTCGTCGCCGGTCCTCTACCCGAGCGCGATCCGGCTGCTCGACGAGATCGGCGTGCACGAGTCGAGCTACATGCCGGCTGTGCATCGGCACACTCACGTCGTGATTCAGTTCGCCGAGATCTTCGACACCCTGCTCGAGGTCCCGCCGATGGGCGGACGCGCCTATGTGCTCGGCCTCGATCGCTACCGCTTCGATGATGTGGTGTGGCGAAACGTGGCTCGGTTCCCCTCGGTGACCCAGCGGGAGGGCTTCGCCGTGAGCGATGTGGTGCGCGACGCCGAAGGTCGAGTCGTCGGTGTCGTGGGTGCCGAGCGTGGTGGCCCGAGCGAGACCATCACCGCCCGCTGCGTCGTCGGTGCCGATGGTCGCTTCAGCCTGGTCGCGCGCAAGGTCGGGGCGCGCGTCGTCGACGAGGAGACCGAGCACGTGAGCACGGTCTACTACGCCAACTGGGAGAACGTGGCCCCCTTCCGCCCAGGCCTCGAGGGAGCGGCGAGCATAAACGCGACCGGCCGCGGCCTCGACGTGCTGATGTTCTGCATGCCGGACGGGCTGACCTCGATCAACACGCATCAGCGAGCGGACCGGGTCGAGCTCGAGGGCGACGCGCAAGGCTACTATCGCAGCACCCTCGAGCGCATGCCGGCGATCACCCGACGGATCGCGGGCGCCCGCCAGGTCGGTGAGCTGGTCGGCATGAAGCGGGTCGGCAACGGCTACCGCGAGGCGAGCGGGCCCGGTTGGGTGCTGGTTGGCGATGCGGTCCACTACAAGGACCCCGTCGACGGCCAAGGCATCTACGACGCGCTGCTCGGCGCTCGCTTGCTCGACGAGGCGCTCGCGACCTTTCTGACCGGTGAGCGGCCCTGGGCCACCGCGATGGCCGACTACGCGCGAGGCCTGCGCGAGGCGACGCACCCGATGTACCGCGAGACCCTCGGCCGGCTCCGTCGCGAGCTCTACCAGGAGCCGCCGACGCTAGTCGTGAAGACGGCCTTGCGCTGGCTGATGACCGACTCGGTCTACCAGCGACGCTTCTTGCAGTACCTCGGCCGCGACATTCCGGTCGAGGGTTGGCTCTCGCCGGGGCTGGTCGGCGGCGCGATCCTGCGGGGAATCGGACGCGACCTTCGGGGTCTGCTCGGCCGCTCGAATTCGAACGCTGCCTCGAATTGACGGGGCGTTGCACGGCCAGCAACCAGCGCTATCGAGCAGCCATGCCCGAGTGGATCGTCGAAGCACTCGTCCATGGTGCGGTCCTCTGCGCGAGCATGGGCGCGCTGATCGGCGCGAGCCTGTGGCACGATCCGAAGATCTGGTTGAACGACGCCCCCCCGGCGATTCGAGCTCAGGTCGGCCCGATCGACGCTCACACGAAGCGGCGCAAGTCCGCCTGGAGCGTCGTCATGCTCCTCGCCCTCGTGCTGGTGTTCGCGCGGCTGCTCGCCCGCGTAGCCGCGCTGCACCAAGGTCAGCTGCCCTTCGTCGAGGCTACGCTCGCGGCGCTGATCTGCTTCGAGCTGTTCAACCTGTTCGACGCGCTGGTGATCGATCTCGGCCTCGCGCTCTTTCGGCCCCGCTGGGCGATGCTCCCTGGCGTCGACACCAGCTCGCTGCGCGACGTCCGATGGCACGTCCGCAACTTCTTGCTCGGCGCGCTGATGGGGCTCCCCTTCGCGCTGCTGGTCGCCGGGCTCGGGGTGCTGGTGCTCGCGCTGGTCGGTAGCTGAGGCTCCGGGGCGCGACGTCGACGCTTTGGCTCCGACACGCCCCGATCAGCGGATCACGGCGAGCCGGTGCGGCCCGCCGCTGACCTCGACCTGCACGCGC
>CBFGLP010000287.1:0-1649 GCA_965649595.1 uncultured Myxococcales bacterium
GCTTCTCGGGGTCGAGCACGGGCGATGGCTCGAGCCTCGTCCCGTTCCCGACCCGAACCTACGGCTCGACTGCGGCCGAGCTTTGCGGCGCAGCCGCGACGCGGAACCTGACGGACGTTGCGAACGGCTCTGTCCCGAGCATACGTGCACGCATTAACTCGCCCGCGCACAGAGCCCCGGGGAGCTACTGCCCGAATAGGGGGCGTTCACCACGACTTCTATATTCTCCCCTCCGACGAGCTACTGACCCCGACGCCCCAGCCCAATGAACGAGACATGCTGCCCCGTCCCCGCCCCATCCCGCCGATACGAAAAATACCGCTCCCTCAGCGAATGCGTGCACCCCCCGACGCGCTCGATCTGCCCGGCCGGAACCCCCGCCCGCACGAGCTGCTCCCGCACTACCCCGACCAGATCCACGTGCGGCTTGGCGAATCCCTCGCGCCGCACGAACGCCGGGTCGAACCGCTCCGCGACCTCCTCCCCGACCTCGAACGCGTCGACCTCGATGCAGGGCCCAATAGCCACGTGCAGCTCGCTCGCTGCGACGCCGCCCTCCTCGACCAGCCGAGCGACGGTCTTGCTCGCAATCTCCACGACGGTCCCCTTCCACCCCGAGTGGATCGCCGCACAAACCCGCCGCCTCGAATCGACGATCAAGATCGGCAAACAATCCGCCGTCGTCACCCCGAGCACCGGATCTCCGCCGTGCTCCACGTGATGCCAGATCGCGTCCGCCTCGACGCCCGGGACCACGTCGCGCGCGGCCACGATCGCGTCGCCATGCACCTGCCGAACCTGCACCAATTGCTCGATCGAGAACCCGCCGAGCTCCGCGAGCCGCCGCCGGTTCTCGGCCACCGCCGCGGGGTCGTCGCCCCAGCGGTCGCCGAGGTTGAACGATTCGTGCTTGCCCACGCTCACGCCGCCAATGCGGGTCGAGAAGCCGTGCAGCACCTGGTCCGGAAGAATCGTCGCGCGCTCGAGCATGCCTGCGTTCGGTTGAGCTCGGGGACTATATGTTCGTTCGATCGAACGTTCCACCACGGCGGCCCGCCGAGGGCTCGCGTGCGGCGTCGCTGCGGATGCCGGCGGGCTCGACACCCGCGGGCTCGCCACGAAACCTCGCTCGTGTCGAAGCGGTCCTAGGTGCTGGGGTCCACCGATCATGCGCCGCACCGCTCCCACCCTCGCCCTGCTGCTCGTGCTCTCGGGAGGGTGCACGCAGCCGCAAACCGATCCGACCGTGTCCCAGGCACCGAGGGTGGTGAACGAGCCTGCCGCGGCAATAACACCGGCTGCACCGGACCAAGGCGACCACACCGTGTTGCTGCACGAGCCCGGCGTCGAGAATGCCTACCCGCGCCTGTCCAACGATGGCCGGAGGATCCTCTACCAGAGCAACCGCACCGGCAACTGGCAGCTGTTCATCATGGACACGGTGACGGGCGAGCAGCAGCGCCTGACCACGGACACGTTCAACAACAACTTCGTGGATTGGAGCGCCGACAACGAATGGGTCGCGTTCGTGAGCGACCGCGACGGCAACGAGGAGATCTACGTCATGGAGCGGGACGGCGCGAACCAGACGCGCCTCACCGACTCCTCGCGCTCCGACCGCTACCCGGTGATCTCGCCGGACGGCAAGA
>CBFGLP010000288.1:0-5994 GCA_965649595.1 uncultured Myxococcales bacterium
AACGCTAGCGCCATGCCGAAGCTGGGCACTGCCCTCCCCGGCTCGCCCGCGATCCGCTCGCAGAGCTCGCGCAGCCGCGACGAGAGCTCGACCCCCGCGCACAGCAGCAGGACGTCGCGCTCGAACTCGCTGAGGCCGAACAGGTCCTGAACGACCCGCCAGGCTGGCGGCTCGGGCTCGAGCCACTCGGGCGGCGACGGCTCCGACGCGTCCGAGGTCACGTCTGCGTCCGCCGACTCGAGCGCAGCCTCGACACGCCGGCACAAGCGATCGACCTCGTGCATCACCGAGCGCTGGTTGGCCTCCAGCCAGGCGGGATCGCGCCACCGCACCGGTCAAGGCCCTCCCACGACGAGGCGAGGCTTGAACCGGAGCTCGTCGTCCTCGATGAGGCTCACCGCGCGGTCGACTCCGACACGCAGCGGGTAGGCCTCGCCAGGCACCAGCGCGGGATCGTTGGGGACCGTGAAGGTCAACTCGGTGAGGCCGTTGGTCGTGATTACCGAGCTCGGCTGCACGCGCACGGAGCCGACGTGCACTTGCACGTCCTGCTCGCTCGCGATCGCCGGCGTGACGTTGACGACCACCGCATCGCCAGCCGCGGCCACGAGCTCGCCCAGGGTCTCGGAGCCCGGAACCTGGACGATCCGCGGCGCGAGCATGAAGGGGACCAGCTCGGACTCGAGCTCGAAGGTCCGGGGCGGCAGCGAGCCGGAGGTCGCCACGTGGCGCGTGACGACCTGGACCGAGACGATGCCTGCGCGCAGATCCGAGGGCAGGTTCAGCTCGATCCGATCGTCGCGCAGCAGCGCAGGGCTGACCTCTCGCACGCTGCCGTGCTCGTGAACGAAGCGGACGATCGTGGGCTCGCCGAGCAACTTGGCGCCTCGGATCACCATGAGAGCCCCGGCGCCGAGCAGCTGCGGTGAGATCGAGCTGATCTTGGGAGGCAGCGGCGCCACCCACACGCCGCGATCACGCACGCGCGCGGGCACGGGCGGCTCGACGTCGGCCTCGAGCAGCACGACCGAGGCCTTGTATGCGGCCGAGAGCAGGTACTGGGTCTGGAAGAGCACCGACCAGAGCTTGGAGAACTCCTCGAGGTTGATGGCCTCGGTCGTGAGCCGGACCCGCTCGATCTGCTGCTCGAGCCGCGAGCCTGCGAGCTCGGGCGTGGCCTGGGTCGCGAGGCGAATCTCGTCGGGCGTGAGCACCGGGTTGGCGTGGAGATCGATCGCAACCGCCCCGAGCATCCGCTGCGGCTCGTGCAACGCCTCGTCGCCGACGAAGCTGAGCAGGTAGTGGAGCTCGAGCGCGACCGTCGGGCGACCGACGATCCGGCCCCGATCGTCGCGCGTGGGCAAGTCGACGTTTCGGAGCGCGGCGTTGGGGGTGACCATGTACAAGTACAGGTGCACCCCGACCTTGTTGGGGAACGCGTTGGTCGTGCCCGGGCGGGTATGGGACACGTCGGCGTTGAGCCCCGTGACCTGCAACGCCTCGCGCAGGCGCCTGTGCAGCGTGGCGGTGACCGCCGCGATCGCCGAATGGGTACTCACGGTGCTCCTCGCTTGTGCAAGTACTGCTGCAACGAGACGAACGTCGCCGGCTTGGCGATGCCCCCAATTGGGCGCGCTGGCTCGCGGGCAGGCTGGGCCGCACGCACCTCTACCTTGCCGATCTCGACGCGGACGATCGGCGCTGCTGTGCTGCGCCGGCTCGCTCGCATGGACGCGATGTCCAGCGCCGCAGGCAGGTCTGGATCGATCGTCGGAGTCGATGCGACCGGAGCCACGGCGCCCGAATCGGCAGCGCGGCGGCTCGGCGCCGTGCGACGTGCGAGCGCCTCCCTGATCGGCTGCGATGCCGGCTGGCTCGAGCTCACGACCGGCGAGACCTCGCGCCCGCGAGCGTCGGCCATCGGACCGAGCTCGGGCCCACGCAGGGCGGCCGACGACCCGACGATGGTCTGCTCTCGTTCGAGGGTCGGATGGCTGGCGGCGGCCAGTGACCTCCTGACGAGAGGATCGAGCCCCTCCGCCGTGGGCTGACGAAGCCCACGTACGCGAAACGACGGCAGCTCGGATGGGTGCGCCTTCGCTGGCCGCTCGAGGACCTCGAGCGGCTCTGATTCGCTCTGCATGACCGGCTCAGCGAGCGCAGGCTCGCGCAGCGCCACAGATCGTCCCGCCGGCTCGGGGGACCGCCCACGCCGAGCCCGATCGTCGTCCGGGATCCAAACCCCTCGTTCGGGGTTCGGTCGCCGATCCGGGCGTCGTGCAGCGACAGCGACTTCATCGCCGATCCCCGCGTGCTCTTCGAGCACATTGCCACCAGCTCGCAGGTCCCGGCGGCGCCCACCAAGCTCGGGCCTAGCCTCGAGCTCCTCGACGCTCTCGAGGCTGGAGGGGCTGCCCGACATCACGTAGGGATCCGGCGCAGTGATCGGTGCGATCCTGGGCTGGATCCTCCCGCTCATGCCGAGCGCCCGATTCAAGCTGCGATCCGTGAACCCGCTCATACGTCCACCATCGAGAGATATGCCTGCCGACGCACCGAGCTCAGCGCGAGCACGTCGGCCTCCCGCCACCCGTACGCGCTAGCTAGCGCGTGCACGTCGAGCAGCAGCCTCCGCGCCTGCGCGCGGACCTCGGTCCACAGATACTCGCCCGCGTCGAAGGGCTCGCGCCACGCGTGCCCACACGCCGCACACGCGAGCTCGAGCAAGACCTCGACGTGAGGCCGACGCTCGGCGAGCTCGTCGAGCGCCCATTGCCGCTGCTCGATCGAGAGCAGCGCGGACCCCTCGGGCTCGACGCAGCGCTCGAGCAGGCACGCCCGCGCCTCTTGCTCGCCCCCGGCCGCCCGCGCGAGCAAGAGATCCTCGCTGCTCGGCACCCGGACCCTGACCGGCGTGCCGTCGACGTGCAGCTCGAGCGTGCCGCCACGCTCGAGCGAGGTAGGTGCCGCCAACAGGACATCGGTGGGCAGCTCGAGCTCGAGCCACTCCTGGCAGTGCTGACACGCGATCACGGCTTCGAGCCTTCGACCGAAGGTCAGCACCCGCAGCTCGAGCAGCAGGTGGTCACGCTCGTCGAGCGGGAGCCGCAGCAGCTCGCCGAGCGACGCCTCGGGACATGCGACCGCCAACATCGAGAGGGCGCGCTCCAGCGGGTGAAGCCGCGAGCCTCGATCCCACAGATCGAGGATATCTCGATGATTGAGCGGACGCATGGCGGACTACCCATTGCTCAGGCTGGGCTCTTCGGGCTCGGTGACGCCGTCGTCCCGCTCCCAGCCCTCGGTCTCGAGCTTGATGCTCTCGATCGCCACGGCGTTGGCGTTGGCGTCAAGGTCGGAGAGCGCCTGGTACTCCGACACCCAACAGCGGTATAGGTTGTAGCGAATCGCCAGCTGGCCAGCTTCGTTATAGACCTCGATCTGGATGTCCTTGCGGAAGTCCTTGAGGCCCAGCTCCTTGCCTTCGAGCGGCTTGGAGCCGAAGTTGGAGCCCAGCCGCGCCCACTTCTCGAACTCGAGATCGTGGGTCAATCCGCGCTCGAGCGTGATGGATTCGTACTCGGTGCGCCCCGGCGACTTGCGGCTGCTGCTCACGTCGCCCCCGTCGCGGTGCTTGACCACCTCGGTAGTGCGCTTGAGCGATCCGACCTTGCTGACCCCGGCGACGACCTTCCCGTCCCACTTCACGCGGAACTTGAAATTCTTGTAGGGATCGAGCCTGTCTGCGTTGACGGTGAACGTTGCCATGTTGCTCCTCCTCTCAGGTCTCGATCGAGCCAGCGATTTGCTGGAGCTTGATGACCACGAACTCCGCGGGCTTGAGCGGGGCGAAGCCCACGACGATGTTCACGATGCCCCGATTGACGTCATCTTGGGTGGTGGTGTGCCTGTCACACTTGACGAAGTAGGCCTCGCTTGGCGTAGAGCCCTGAAACGCGCCCAGGCGGAACAGCGAGTGCAGGAACGAAGTGACGTTGAGCCGGATCGATGCCCACAGCGGCTCGTCGTTCGTCTCGAACACGACCCATTGAGTGCCGCGGAACAGCGACTCCTCGATGAAGTTGGCGACCCGGCGGACCGGGATGTACTTCCACTCGCTGGCCAGGTCGTCGTTGCCGACCCGCGTCCGCGCGCCCCAGATCACCCGCGCAGGACCAGGCTTGACCCGCAGAGCGTTCACGCCCTTGGGGTTGAGCCGGCCGTTCTCCTGGTCCGAGAGCAGCACGCTCAGCTTGGGTGCGCCGCGCAGCACCGCGTCGATGCCAGCGGGCGCCTTCCACACGCCGCGTTCGGAGTCGGTGCGAGCGAATACGCCAGCGATCGCGCCGCTGGGCGCGAAGTTGATCTCGACCCTGCCCTCCTGAATCGTGCTGTCCGTCTTGCGGATGCGGGGGAAGAACACCGCCGCGTGCTTGTTGGGGTCCCCGATCTTGTCCAAGCCGGCGAGGACCCTCTGTACGGCCTCCCCGGGCGGCAGGGTGGCCCCGGTTGGCGCGGCGTCCCACGCCGGCGAGGGATCGATGATGAACATCGCTCGCCTCGTCTCGGCCAAGTTGATCGCCTCGGTGATGATGCCGCTCGAGATGCTCGACTCGTTGGCAGTGGACTCCACGAGCGGAGGCCTGAGCGGAGGGATGACGAGCAGGTTGAAGATGTCCGCCTTGGCAACCCCCTCGAGCCCCGCTGAAACGTCGTGCTCCCCGGGGATGCCCGGGGCATCCTTGCCCCCCTCTGCCACCTCGCCGACCTCGAGTTTGTCGTCGTCCTCGATCTCGGTCGCCGGAGGCCTCTTCGTGTTCGCCTCCAGCATCGACTCGAGCCTCATGAGGCGCGATTCGGACTCGAGCACGGTGTCGATTCGGCGCGGGTTCGAGATGTCGGTCGAGACCCCTCGATACACCTCGGACGAGAGAACGACGTCCTTGCCCTCCGGGTTCTTGCCGACGACAGAGATCGTGAGATTGAAGACCTCGTTGCCCTCAGGATTGGGGAAGATCGCGGGGTCGAGGTCGTCGTAGTCGACCTTGGCCCGCAGCATGTTGCCCCACGCGCCCAACGACCGGGCCACGAACTTCAGGTCGCCGATCTCGAGCCTCGCGGCCGTGTCGACCTCCGTGTTCGCGGGTGCGTCCGGGCCCCGGGTGACCGGAATTCGTACGATGATGGCCTGACCGCCGGGCGCGTTGAGGTAGAAGTCCCTCACCGCGTAGCCCAGGCTGCTCATGGGCCACAGGCCGCCGAACTGCCGCTCGAATTCCTCGAAGCTGAAGATGGTGATCGGCTCGTTGGTCGGCCCCATCTTCGCGCGTCCGACGAAGGCGGCAATCGAGGTCGGAACTCCCGTGATCGTTCGTACACCGCTCGGGATCTCTTCGACGTAGACCCCTGGATAACTGTATACCTGTGGCAAGTGCCACCTCCCTTTTCGATCACCTCTACACGATGGGGCACCCTCGGAGCCATCGTCGGGCAATCGCGATACGGAGAATGTACCCAAGCAATCGGACAGGCGTCAAACAAATATTCGGCCTGGAATGTGTGCAGAATCCTTCTGACTATTGTGTTGTCATGTGCCCGGCATATAGCTTCCAGAAGGCACTCGTGGCACAGCCAGCCCCCTCTTTTCACCAGGTCGCGCCTGTCTTGGATGGACGATCGGGGCGAAGGCGCCCCTCCAGCCCGCGGCGCATGCATTCAACGACCTCGATCGTGGGCGCCAATACACATTGCCACATTCAATCATTGAACGTACGCGTTCACACCCGTGAGTAGCGCGATATCCTCGATTGGGAGACTTGGATCGCAGAGCGGAAGCCTTTCCCGATCATGGAGAGCGCGCCCTATTCGGACAGTGGGTTCCCGGGGTCGAGCACGGGCGATGGCTCGAGCCTCGTCATACTCCCGCCTCGAACCTACGGCTCGACTGCGGCCGAGCTTTGCGGCGCAGCCGCGACGCGGAACCTGACGGACGTT
>CBFGLP010000289.1:0-7178 GCA_965649595.1 uncultured Myxococcales bacterium
CTCTCCATGATCGAAAAGGCATCCTGCGCTCCGCTCGAAGTCTCCCAATTCAGGAGATCGCGATGAACAGCAATATAACCGCGTACGTGGAGGCTATCGATATATTGGCTAGGGTGATATCGACATGATCGGGTCGCCATTGTAGCGATCGCACGTTCAACGCTGGGGAAATTCACTTGTTTGGCGAGCGTTGAATCGAGTACCAGTAGCACCTGCGCGAGATGCGACGTGCTTGGCGCCGCATTGCGCTGCATAGGGAATCACCATGGCAAACCAGCCGACCGACACCAAATCAACCACTCGATCCCCCACCATCGAGCGTGACGACGTGCAAGACGCGGAGCTGCGCCAGATCTCGGCCGACCAGCTCCTCGCGGCCCTCAACGCCGATGGCCTGGGCACCCAGGCGCTCCGGCTGTTCCCGGACAAGAAGAAGCTCGAGCTCGTGGTCGAGCCGGAGAACCTCGGGGCGGTGAAGGTCAAAGACCTGATTCAAGTCCTGCGCCACGAGAAGAAGAAGACCGAGCTCGAGGTCTTCGATGACCTGCGGGCGAGGGTCAGCCAGGCCTACTACGGGGGCGCCG
The DNA here is from genome assembly GCA_965649595.1 of uncultured Myxococcales bacterium. Classification (GTDB taxonomy): domain Bacteria; phylum Myxococcota_A; class Polyangia; order Nannocystales; family Nannocystaceae; genus Plesiocystis. The sequence continues at coordinate 585 of CBFGLP010000289.1, forward strand.
GCGGCTCGTACGGCTACCCGGGCCCGGATCAGCCCGACCGGCCGCCGTGGTGGCCGGGTGAGCTGGTGAAGGGGTCGATTGCGGATCGCTTCATTCGTGTGTTCTCGACGCAGATCATCGATGCCATCGCTGACCGGGTCGTCGACAAGCTGAGGTCCAAGCTCTAGTGATGGCTGCGTCCGACGCGTCGTCCCCCCCGGTCTGTGTCATTGTCGCCGAGACCGGCGATCTCATCGCTGGTCTCGTCGCCGAGGGCTTGACCGCACGTGGCAGCAGGACCCTGGCGGTCTCCGCTCGGGGCCTCGCGAATCTGGCGGTGCACCTCGGCTCGGCGAGCGAGGGCGAGTCATTCTTCGTCGAGGGTCGACGCGTCGGAGCGGTTGTCTTTCGGGTCCCCCCCATGGGCCCGCTCAGCATCGCATCCGACGAGCACGATCGAGCGTATTGCGACGCGGAGGCGCGCGCGGTGTGGTTGGCTGCGATGCATCGGCCCTCGGTGCTCGCCTTCGACCGTCTCGACGCCGCGGCGTGGTTCGAGGACGCTCGTTGGCCGCAGTGGCGCCGCCTCTTCGGTCGTGCTGGGGTGGCGCTCGGACCCCTCCGGCTCGGCAGCGAGGGGAGCGAAGACTATCCGGCGAGCGAGTGGTTGCTGTTCGGCTCGGGGACGACCCACCGCTCGGCGACGGCGAGAGTGCTCGCCTCGATCGGCGGCGCACGAGTTCCCAGCCAGGCGCGCGTCAGCTACTTCAGCGTGCGAGCGCAGATCGTGGCCGCAACGTCGGATGTCCCGCCGAGCGAGGCGGTCCTCGCCGCTGCCGCGCTGCTGGAGAGCTCGGGGGTTCGCCTAGCCGAGATCCTCGCAGATGCGCGGGGGCGCGTGGTCTGGGCGAGGGCGTTCCCCTCGACATCCTCGCTCGAAGTAGCGAGCGCCATCGCCACGCCCATTATCGCGGACATCCACGATCACCTCGAAGCCATGGCTCGCGCAGGAGCAACCACATCATGAGGATCAGCATCGTCGGGCATCCCGAGGATCTGTGCGCGACCTATGTGGCGTGGCTGGCCGAGCGGCGCGGGCACGAGGTCCTCCGCTTGCCCGAGGCGGAGCTCGGTGTCTCATGGTCCTACGAGTTCGACGACGAGCAGCCCGAGCGTGGCCACCTCCGCGTCGACGATCGCGTCGTTGGGCTGGCGGAGGCAGGCGGCGTGCTCGTTCGCTTCATCCCCGAGCCGGCGCTACCTGCCTCGCTGTCTCAGCTCGATGACGAGGAGCGTGCTCTCGTCATCACCGAGCGCAGGGCCGGCCTGCACCAGCTGCTCGAGCGGTGGCCTGGGGGCGCGGTCGTCAACCGCCCTTCAGCTGGCCGATCCAACGCATCGAAGCCGCACCAGATGGACCTGCTCGAGCGCGACGGGTTCGACATCCCACGTTGGATCGTGACGACGGACTCGGTCCGTGCGGCCGAGTTCATCGACTCTTGTCCGGCTGGGGCGATCTACAAGTCAGTCAGCGGGCTGCGATCGCGGGTGCGCCGGGCAGATCGCGAGCTCGTGGAGCGGCTCGCGGCTGGGGGCACGCCGGTGATCGTGCAGGAGTACGTACCCGGCTTCGACGTGCGCCTGCACAACGTGGGGGATCGAGCGTGCTTCGCCACGCGCGTCCGGACCGCTGGCGGCACCGACTATCGCTTCGACAGGGGCGAGAAGCAGTTCGACGCGATCGATCCGCCAGCCGACATCCGCCGGCGCTGCATCGCCGCCGCCGAGCGAGAGGGGCTGATCCTCGGAGGCTTCGACTTCCGCGTGACGGCCGAGGGCCGCTGGCTCTGCCTTGAAGTGAACCCCGTCGCCACGTTCATCACCTACGAGTCGGCGACGCGCCAGCCGATCGGCGAGGCGATCGTCGACGCGCTCGAACAGCGCCCGTGACGGTTCAGCAGTCCTGCTTGGCTTGGAGCTGCATCGGCCCGCAGTACCAGAGGTCCTGGTTTTCGTCGCAGCAGCCGCGGAAGCTCAGCACGTCAGCGCAGGGCGTTCCCTGCAGGAGGCCCGGGGGACATTCGATGGGGTAGGTGCCGTCGGGGTCCTCGCCCGAGAGCCCACACTGATAGATCTCGGCGTTTAGATCCCAACCACAGCTACCCGCGGCCATGCAGCCGCCGGTCGAGATCACGCAGTTGCCGGGCTCGCAGCTGAGCGTGCCGCCGGGAAACCCGAAGTCGACGCAGGTCAGGCCACCGAGCTCGGCGCCGTCGCACTCTTCGTTGGCTTCGATGACGCCGTTGCCACACACGGCGCCCTCGGTCTCGTCGGTCGCGTCGCTCGAGTCGGGATCGCTGGTCGCGTCGTCGGTGTTGGTGTCGCTCGAGTCCGCGCCGTCGAGGGTCTCGTCGGTGTCCGCGTCGGTGTCCACGTCCGTGTCCGTGTCCGTCGAGCTGCCCGGAGTCGTGTTCGTGTTGGTGTTGGTCTCGTCGACGTCGTCGGTCGAGTCGGCAGTGTCGTCGCTGGTCGAGCAACCAGTCGGGATCACGAGTACGGTGAACAGCGTGCTGGAGATGAGGACCCTGACTCGCACGACGCCAGGGTAGTCTAGCCGCGAATGCCCAGCATCCCCGAGGACCGGTCTGGCACGAGCAGCGTCGCCGAGCGCTTGATCGCCTCGCTCGAGGCCGAGGCCGAGATGGTCGACCACGGCGCGTTCACGCTCGACCATGCCAAAGCCCGTGAGAAGCTGCGCGAGTATCAGCTGGTCGCGCCCGACTTTTGGGTGCTGCTGGTCGTCGAGCTAGCCGCGCTGCTCGGCGCCAAGGCGGTCTACTTCGACTACACCGAGCCCGCGCTCACGCAGGTCCGCTTCCGCTGCCGCGGGTTCGGCCCCGCCGAGCTCGGCGACCCGATGTCGGGGGTGTTCGTCAGCACCGAAGGGGTCGGCAGCATCGAGCGATCCCGTCGTCGAGCCTGGCAGAAGCTCGCGATCGCCTACAACGCGCTGCTCGGCCTCGGGCCCCGCCGGGTCGAGCTGGCCTGCCTCGACGAGCAGGGCAAGGGTCTGCGCATGCGCTGGACCGGCGATAGCACCGGCGCGGTCGAGGTCGACAAGCTCGAGCGCAGCCCCGACGAGGGCGGCAACACGCTGATCGTCGAGTTCGGCGAGCGAGGCAGCAGCGAGCGGATCGAGCGCGAGCGCAAGTGGCTGCGCGAGCACTGCCGGCACTCGCCGCTGCTGGTCATGGCCGGGAGCGATCGCCTCTCGTTCGGCTGCAAGGCGCTGTTCGAGTCCAAAGAAGGTGAGCCCGAGCTCGAGACCTTCGCTATCCGTGACGAGGATCTGCGCAGCATCGGTATCGGCTCGCACACCGGCTCGGGGCGACGCCCTACCCTCCGACTTCAGACCAACGGAGTGTTCGCCGAGGAGATGGTGCTGCCGGACGGCTTCCGCAACGGCTTCTTGGCGATCGTCGATCTCGATCTCGCCCGCGATCTCTCGCAGAGCCAGGTCCTGCGCGACGCTCAGCTCACGCGCACGCTCGAGTGGGTGCGGGCTGCCCATGACGAAATGGTCGAGAAGATCGAAGAGCGCGAGCGAGCAGCCGCCGAGCCAGCGAAGGCCCACAAACGCAAGCGCTAGCACTTCGGCATCCGAGAGATCGATCGCTCCCACGAGCGCGCGAGACCCAGCTAAAGTAGCGCATGCTCCCTGTCTCCCGTCGGGCGCTCCCACGGCCAACCGCGCTGGAAGAGCAGCTGATCGCCACCGCCCGCGAGCACCTCGCGAGCTTGCACGCAGCGGTCGATCGTGCCGATCCACAGGCCAGCGTCAGCGAGCGCAGCCGCCTGCTCTGTGCGGGCCTGGCCGTGCTCGGCCGCGCCTGCTTTCGCGCGCTCGCAGGCCCTGATCCGCAGCTGCGGGTGGTCGAGCGAGCGGTCGGCGAGGCGTCGGCGATGCTCGCGTTGCTGACCAAGATCGACGATCAGGTGATCGATGATCGCAGCTTTCACCTCGGCCCGCTGGTCGAGCGCGATCCGGTCGAGCTCGATCGTCGTACGCGAGCCTTCCTGGCCCCTACCCTGCGCTCGATCCTCACCGCCAGCCCCGACGACGCGAGCGCTCGCTGCCAGCTCGCGGCGCGGCTCGGTCAGCAGCTGCGCCGCCTCGCGGGCTCGCCCGAGCGGCTCGAGCACGTGCTCGACACGATCGCGTTCGGCTGGGAGGTCCAGGTCCGCGCCGTCCGCTTGCTCTCGCAGGATCCGGCGCGCGTCGACCTCGACCAGTGCAAGGCCGTCAGCGCCGACATCAGCGGCGCATGGCTCGCGATGATCACGATGATCGGCGAGCTGCCCGAGCCCGCGTCGCGCTGCGCGAGCGCCCACGAGCTGGCCGCCTTCTACCGCTGGGGTCTGCCGATCCAAGCCGCCGACGCGCTCGCCGACCTCGCCAAGGACAGCGCCGATGGCCTCGTCGCCAGCTGGCCCGGCGTGCTGCTGGATCGCCGCGAGCCTGGCCGTGGCCGCTGGCGCTTCGCATACGCCGGAGACCCGAGCTCGCTCTACGTGGGGATGATCGAGCACGACATCGCGGCCGCGATCCAGCCGAGCGAGGCCGAGCGGCAGCAGCTCGACGCGACGCTGGCGGAGCTAGGCGACGTACCGACTTGGCTGGCCTGGATTCACCGCTTCTTGCTGCAGCGCTGGCAGGTCCACCCGCTCGGCCCAGGCGCCAACGCGCGGGTCGAGGCGCTCGCCGAGCGCTGGGCCGACTGGCAGCCCGACCGGCTCGTGGAGGTCGACTGATGTTCGGCACGCTGAAGCCCAACCTCCCCCGCCTCGACCCGGCCAGCCGTCACGCCTGGCAGCGGCTCTACTGCGGCACCTGCCAGAGCCTCGGCTCGCACTTCGGTCATGCCTATCGCGGGCTGCTCAGCCACGACGCGGTGTTCCTCGCGGCGCTGGTCGACGGCTTGCAAGCCGAGCCCGCACCGCGCGATCGCTGCCGCTGTCCGCTGATCCCGGTCGTGCATCGCCCGACCTTGCGGCCGGACTCGGTCGCGATGCGCTACGCCGCCGCGGTCCAGATCCTGCTCGCGGATCAATGGCTCGCCGATCGAGCCGTCGATCGTCGCAGCCTGGCTCGGCTCGCTCGCCCGCTGCTTCGAGAGCGAGCCCAGCATGCCCGGCGCGAGCTGGCCGAGCTGGGCTCGAGCCTCGCCGAGCTCGAGCACTTCGAGCTGCGCCAAGCCGCCGCCGAGCTGCCCGGCACCACCGGACCAGCCGACGCCGCCGAGCCGACCGCGAGCGCGCTGGGCTTGGTGTTCGAGCGGATCGGCGAGCTACCTGGGAGCCTCTCGATCGAGAGCTCGAAGCCAGCCGAGCGCCCGCTCGCTCGCACCTGGCTCGCGCGGCTGGGCCGCTCGGTCGGCACCGCGATCTACCTGATCGACGCGCTCGAGGATCTCGAGCGAGACCTCCGCGACGGCAGCTTCAACCCCTGCCTCGTGCACGACTTTCGTGGTCGCAGCGCGCTCGCGCCCGCCCGCGTGCGCGAGGCGACCAGCATGCTGCGCGACGCGATCGCCGAGCTCGGCGAGCTGCTCGAGCTGCTCCCGCTGCGCCGCCACCAAAGCCTGCTTCGCAACGTGCTCTCGGTTCAGCTGCGCGCTCGGGCCCAGCTGGCAATCGCGGCCGGCCAGGCGCTGATCGAGCGGGGCCCCAAGTCCGGCTGGGCTCGCCTGCGCGAGCGCATGCAGGCGTTGCTCGAGCGCCGCCCCGTGCTGCGGCTGGCCCAGGGCTTGACCGCCGCGCTCGCGTCGAGCTGGACGGTCGCATGGTCGCGCTGGGCCGATGCTGCGCCACCGAGCAAGCGCGGCAAGGGCAAGAAGGAGCCGGAGCCCGAGCAGCCCAGCGAGTCGGAGACCGACAGCGAGACCAGCACCGACGAGAACGCAGGCGAGCTCTACGTCACGGACAGCTCGGATACGGACAGCTCGGGTACCGGCGAGAGCACCACCGGAGATCCAGCTGCCGACGCGCAGACCGAGCACGAGCAGCGACACGACAACCTCGAAGACATCGAGATCGATCCCGAGGGCGGCTCTGGCTGCCCTTGCTGCACCTGGTTCAGTGATCTGATGCAGGAGTGCTGCGGGTCGATCGCCGACCTCTGCACTGGTTGTGGCGACGCCTTTGGAGCGTGTGGCGGATGCTTCGATCAGGGCGCGAGCTGCTGCACCGGCTGCGGCGACGGCTGTGGTAATTGCGGTAACGAGTGCGGGAGCGGCTGCGGCGAATGTGGCAATTGCGGGAATACCTGCAATGGCTGCGGCGAATGTGGTAATGCCTGCAATGGCTGTGGCAATTGTGGCTGCAACGACTGTGGTGGCGGGTGCGGCGATTGTGGCAACTGCGGTAATTGTGGTGGCGGCGGCTGTGGAGGTGGAGGCTGTAACTGTTAGGCTGAAGACCGATCAATCGAGAACGCCCGCCCATCGAAGCTCCGATCTCCAAAGTCGAGAGTACGCGTTCACACCGGTGATTACGGCGAGATCCTGGATCGGGAGACTTCGATCGCAGCGCGGGGCAATGCACGGGGGAAGCCTT
>CBFGLP010000290.1:0-6741 GCA_965649595.1 uncultured Myxococcales bacterium
ACATGATGCGCAACCTCGAGATCGAGCGCTTGACCCTCGCGGCGATGAGCGTCGGGATCGCCGAGCGCTGCGTCGAGATCATGGTCGACTACGCCGAGCAGCGAAAGGCGTTCGGTGAGCCGATCAACCGGTTCGGCCAGATCCAGCGCTACATCGGCGAGGGCTACGCGATGACCGAGGCGGCCAAGTGCCTGACCTACAACGTCGCGCGCGACGTCGGCCCGGGCAACCGCGCGCGGATCGGCTCGGACGCGGCCAAGCTGTTCGCCGCGCCAGTCGGGAAGACCGTGGCCGACTACGCGATGCAGGTGATGGGCGGCGCCGGCTACTGCAAAGAATATCCGGTCGAGCGGCTGTGGCGGGACGCCAAGCTGCTCGAGATCGGCGGCGGGACGCTCGAGGCCCACCAAAAGAACATCACCAAGGACATCACGCGGATGTGGAAGGAGCGACGCGGTTAGCTGCTAGAGCTTCGTCGGCCCGTCCGGGCCGAGGGGCCGCGGCTCCTTCAACCACAGGGCCTCGCGCAGCGCTCGTTGGTCGGGCTCGGTCTCGATCGTCCCCGGCGGCAGCACGCCGTCGTCCTGCACGACCAGGCAATCGCGGGCGCCGTACTCGGACGTGATCGTCCGGCCGAGCTCGATCCATCCGCTGCGCCCGGCCGGCAGCACCACGCTCGGCCAAGGCAGCTCGGGCGACTCGGGCATCGGCTCGCCCTCGAGCTCGACGCCGTCCACCTGCCACGTGCACGCGGGCGAGGCCGCGAAGGGCACCAGCGAGACCACCCGCTCGCTCCCAGCCTCGAAGCGGAGCCGCCAGACCACGCGGTCTGGATCGCCCTCGAGGTGGAGGCGACCGTCGGCCTCCCACGCCGCCGGATAAGCGCGGTGGATCATCTGGTGGACGAGCGAGGGCGGGGGCACCAGCGAGACCCCGCGCAACCTCGAGGTGTCAGGTCCGAGCGCCCCGCCCTCGAAGCGGACCATCGCCCCGGCTCGACGCAGCCGCGCGGGCATGCGCAGCAGCAAGGCGCGGCCGCCCTCGAGCGGCACCTCGGCCAAGATCCGCTCGGCCGGGACCAGCCGCTCGACCTCATCCGCCTCGACGTCTGGTAGACCGATGAAGATCAGATCTTCGTCGACCGGCGGCGAGACCTCGTCCGGCTCGCGCTCGAACACTGCGAACGCGGCCAGCGTCGCCTCGCGGACCGAGCCTTGCAGGTGCTCGACCAAGAGCGGCCAGTCGTAGCCATGCTCGGCGACCACCTCGGCGAGCGGCTCGAGCTCGCGCAGCAACCACCGGGGTCGATCGGGCAGCTGCGTCGGGTCGACCCGCGCCATGCAGCGCGTCGCCATCGCGAGCGCGAGCGCGGCGAGCAGGGCCGCGCGCACGCGTGGTCGCGCGTACGCGTGCGTGGTCCCAAAGCGTAGCGCGACGACCAGCAACAAGACCGGCGCGAAGGGCAGGAGGTAGCGCGGAGACAGATCCGGCGTGCGCCCGAACGCGGGAGCTGCCAGCAAGAGCGCGACCAACACGAGCTCGACGCCGGTCACGAGCGCCAGCCGTCGCTCGGGTGCGAGCGCGAGGATCCGCCGTCGCGCTAGCACACCGACGATGATCCCGATACCGAGCACGAACAGCGCAGGCTCGAGCATCTCCTCGCGCCTCATGAACTCGAAGTTGTCGCGCAGGGTCGCCCGCGAGCTGAGCGCGAGGAACCCGAGGCCCGCCGACGCGGCGGCCGAGGTCGCGAGCACAGGCCGCTTGGAGGTCGCGACAATCGCCAGACCACAGGGAACGATCAACAGCACCGCGACCACGTGCACGTCGATCGCCCAGCCCACGAAGAGCCCGACCAGCGCCGCGTCGATCGCCCGCCCGTCGAGCACCGATCGCCACAGCGCGAGGTGGACCAGCACCGCCGGCAACGGCAGCAGCTGCGGCTGCCACAGGATCGGGAGCTCGCACAGCCACGGCAGCGTGGCCAGGAACACCGCCCCGCCGCCGAGCAGGCCCGGGTCATCGGGGCGGCGCCCGAGCAGCCGCGCGAGCCCGACCACGCCCACCGCCACGGCCACGCTGATCAGCGCCCGCAGCAGCCGCTCGATCTCGACGATCGACAGCTCGAGGCGCCGAGCCAGCGCGAGCAGATCGATCCACGAGGTCCCCTGCACGAACTTGGCGAACGCCGTCGGCACGCCGTGCTCGTGCAAGGCGTTGCCCTCGGCGAGATCGCGGGCGAAGAGCAGATCACGGCACGAGTCACCGTGTAGCGGCGCTGCGCCGGCCAGCGAGAGCCACGCGAAGCTCAGCACGAAGATCAGCGCGCCGACGATCGCCGTACGCAGAGGTGGCGAGGCGTTCGCCATCGACGTCGCGCTTACCATGGATCGCCGGTCTGGTCATGCGCCCGGCTCGTGCTGGCTGACGTGGGCTCGCAGTGCGATGATGCGTCGTGCTTCGCTCTGCACGGCTGCCTGCGCTCATGCTCGCGCTCGCGTGCACGAGCACGGCGTGGGCCGGCCCGCCGGAGTCGGACAAGCCAAGCTTGGTCGAGGTCGCCCAGCCCGTGATCCCGCCCGGTCGCGAGGAGCTGGCCCGAGCGCTGCTCGACGACCTACCCGAGCCCGAGCGGGCGCGCTTCATCGGGCCAACGATCGAGCGCGACGCGGTGCTCTTCGAGCTGCGCGAGGGCGAGACCCGACTCGCGACCTTGCGCTTGGACTCGCTCCACCGCGCCGAACCGGGCGAGCCGACCAGCGAGAGCTTCGTGATCCGAACCGAGCTGGCCGAAGGGACCGCGCGCGAGCAAGTCGGCGCGGCGCTGGCGTCCGCGACCGCGAGCATCCAGGCGCACGACCACGGCGGGTTCTATGTGCTGCCCAAGCAGGCGCCGCGAAACGATCGACCGAAGGACGAGCCGCCGCTGCAGGTGCTCGCGCCCGAGCCTGATCGGACCGCGAACCGGACCCGCTGGGCCTGGCAGACGGGCTCGACGCTGCTGCTCTTGCTGACTGGCGTGGCCGTCCTGCTGCGACCTCGCGCTCCTGGAGCCGAGCCGGGCAAGCGCGTCCCCTGAGCTCGAAGGCACCCGCGCAGGGGTCTGCTATCGTCGGATCATGATGATCGACCCTGCCCGCGAGCATCGACTGTGGATGATCTTGGCATTGCTCGCGGGTATCGGCGGTGTGCTGATGGCGGTGGCGATCTTCGGGCACCTCCTGCTCGACGGACAACACGGACCGGGATTGAGCGTGCCGCACTTGCACCGCGGCCTCGATGCGATCGCGCGGCGCGAGCTGGGGATGTTGGTGGGGGCGTTGGTAGTTGGCGGCTGGGGGTGGATGAGGGTGGCCAAAGTAGCGAGGGCACAGGCGGTCGAGCGGGTTTGGATGTTGGATCGCTCGCCCGGTTGATCGCCGCACCGTGACGGCGGGTCCGCGACGGTCCGAGTCGCCGCTCCGCTGGCGAGGACGGACTACTTCGCCGCCTTCTTGGCGGCCTTCTTGCCATTCGAGCTCGCCGCTTTCTTCACCACCTTCTTCGCCACCTTCTTGCCTCCCGCGCGCCCCTCCATCTTCTCGATGTACTCCCGCGCGTCCGGGGTCTTGCAATACGTATCCCCGTGATCGACCTCGACCTTGCCGATCCTGTCCGCCGCCTCGAACGCCCGCTCGCGCAGCCCCTCTCGATACCCGCCAATCGCAATCAACGCGTTGTTCATCGCCTCCCGCTTGCGATTCGGCGCCGCGTGGATGCCCTCGACGATCGCGTCGATGCAGCCCGAGAACGACGCGTCATCGATCTCCGAGCCCTTCGCCAGCACCGCCACCAACATCCACCCCGCCCGTCCGAGGTACTCGTCATCGTCGGCCCGCCAGCGCTCGCTCTTTTGCCAGGCCAGCGAGGTCTTTCGGACATAATCGCTGATCAGCACGTCGACGAGCATGAACACGCGGCTGTCGGCCATCCAGCGGTCGAGCTCCGCGGAGGTCGCCTGCTCGGGATCGGCGATCTTGCAGGCCAGCAGCCGCGCGTCGAGGTTGCCGGTCTCCCACAGGCCCTCGGCCAGCTCATGCTGGTTGCGGTAGCGCTTGGCGAGCTGCTCGAGGTCCGAGAAGCGAACCCCGAACATGTTGCCGCCCTCGGCCAGGCCGTGGCGCTCGTAGGTCTTGCGCGCCTGCGGGTTCCCCTTGGCACGCAGCTCGCTCATCACCTGCGCGACGGAAGTCATGCGGCGACGAGTATGGCACTGCTTAGCCCCCCGCAGGCGTCGTGCACTCTGCCACGCACGGGTGGGCTGATTCCAGGTTCGCAGTCGCTCGTTTGGGCCCCCAATGGGGGCCTTGTTTAGCGCCTGCGGGGGCTAAACAACCCACGCTACGCGTGCGAGCGGCTCGACCGGCGAGAACCGGCCCTTGTCGTCCCGCTCGACCCGCGAGGCGGCGATCTTGGGGTCGTGGGTATAGAACGCCCAGCCCCGCTCGGCGACGACCCGCTCGAGCATCGCCTGCTTCTCGTCGATCAGGAGCTCGGGGTAGCGGTCGTAGCCCATCGTGATCGGCAGGTGCACCCAGGGCGTGCCCGGGATCAGGTCGCCCATGAAGGTCACCGGCCCCTGCGGACCCTCGACCCGCGTGAGCATCAAGCCGGGCGTGTGACCGTTGGAGTAGGTGAACGAGAACCCCTCGCCGAGCAGCTGCGAGCGCTCAGTGCTGACGATCTCGAGCCGACCGCTGCGCTCGAGCAGCTCGCACAGGCCCGGGATGAAGCTCGCTCGGTCGCGCGCGTGCGGGTGCTTGGCTCGCGCCCACGCCTCTTGGCCCACGACCACGTGCGCGCGCGGGAACGCCAGCTCGATCCCCGCGCCCTCCCGCCACGGAGCCAAGAGGCCACCCGCGTGATCGAAGTGCAAGTGCGAGAGCACGATCAGGTCGACGTCCTGCGGCTGAACGCCGCGCTCGGCGAGCGAGCGCAGCAGCACGTGCTCGCTCTCCTGCACGCCGAAGCGCTCGCGCAGCTTGGGCTCGAAGAACGCCCCGATGCCGGTCTCGAGCAGGATCACTCGATCATGATCGTCGCGGATCAGCAGGCTGCGGCACGCGAGGTCGATCCGGTGCTGATCGTCAGGGGGAGCCCAGCGCTCCCAGACCACGCGCGGACAGTTGCCGAACATGGCCCCGCCGTCGAGCCGCTGGGTGTTGCCTTCGACCGAGAAGAGCTGCACGGGCGCCAGATAGCATGGTTGACGATTACCGTCGGGTGGTCGCGCGGGCGCACGCGACCGCCTGGCTGCGGGCGACTCAGCCTCGCGCTTGCTCGTCGCGCCGCGCCCTCCTACCCTGCCAAGCAGCCCCGCGCGGCCGCTTCGTCATGACGCCAGTCCTCATCCTGCTGGTCATCTTCGGCTCCATCACGCTCTGGCGTTACCTCGACCTGCAGCACAAGGAGCGCATGGCGGCGCTGCAAACCGGTCGCAACCCCAACGGCGACCAGCGAGCGCAGCTGGCCCTCCAAGCGTCCACGCAGCAGATGGAGGAGCGCCTGCGCCACCTCGAGACGATCGTCTGCAGCGTCGACTTCGAGCTCAACGCCAAGCTCAACCGGCTCGCCTCGCACCAGCTGCAGCTCGGTGAGGCGACGAGCGTGGCGCTGCGCTCGAGCCCCGCGGGCGCGCAGGTCGACCTCTCGCGTGCGCCGACAACCCCGCTCGGCCTGCACCCGGGTCAGCGTGTCGGCGAGCGCTTCGTGGTCGAGCGAGCGCTCGGGACCGGCGGCATGGGAGCGGTGTACCTCGCCCGCGACGAGCGGCTCGGTGAGAAGGTCGCGCTCAAGGTCATGCACGGGATGGCGCTGCTGGACCCCAACGCGGCCGATCGCCTGCGCCGAGAGGCCAGCGCCGCCCGCCGGATCACTCACCCCCATGTGGTCAAGATCCACGACGTCGGCGAGGACGCGGGCCACCTGTTCTTGTCGATGGAGTACGTCGAGGGCACCAGCCTCAAGGAGCTGATCAGCCGCCACGGCGGGCTGCCGACCAGTCGGGTGCGCGACATCGTGGCTGGTATTTGCGAGGGGCTCGCGGCCGCGCACTCGCAAGGGGTGATTCACCGCGACCTCAAGCCCGCGAACATTCTGATCACGCCCGACCAACGAGTGAAAATCATCGATTTCGGGTTGGCCCGGATCGCTGATTTGGAGGGCATGACCGCGACCGGGATGCTGCTCGGCACGCCGGAATACATGGCCCCGGAGCAGATCAAGGGTGGGGCGATCGACGTGCGGACGGATCTCTACTCGCTCGGCGCGCTGACCTATCACGCGTTGACCGGGCGGCCGCCCTTCTCCGGAGAGACGCCGATCGCATTGAGCCTGGCGCAGGCGACCGAGGATCCGATCCCGCCGAGCCAGCTGCGGGCGGGCGTGAGCGCGGCTTGGGACGCGTTCGTGCTGCGGGCGATGAGCAAGGCCCGGGAGGGGCGCTTCGAGTCGGCCCAGGCGATGCGCGACGCGCTACCGATCGATTGAGCCCGAGCGGCCCTGGCCGTCCTCCTCGACCCTGGCTACTCGGCGAATACGTCTTCGAGAGTCGTGGCCGTGAGCACGCGTTCGACCCAAGCGTCGAGCTCGGCGATAGTCGCGCCGCTGAGGCGAGCGCGGTAGTCGAGCGGGATCTCGCCGAACTTGGGCGCGAGTTGCTTGGTCAGCACTTCGGCTCGACCCTCGACACGCCCCTCGACC
>CBFGLP010000291.1:0-3326 GCA_965649595.1 uncultured Myxococcales bacterium
CGAGGAGCTCAAGAAGATGCTCGACGAAGTCGGGGGCTGAGCTTTCGACCGAAGATGACGCGGGCCCGCGGTTGCGTGGGCCCGCGTTTTTTATCGCTACTGACGACCGGGAGAATGTGAATGGTGAGCTGCGATGATGCGGGTCATCCATTGATGAGTTGATTGATGTGGTGCTGAATCGTATTGGAATATTAATGATGATGATCGAACTATGTATTCTTGCGGTGTTGGTATATCAATCGGATTGCTTGCATTTGAATCCGGTATATGTATATTGGTCCGATGCCCACGTTTGTCCATGAGTGTGTCGTTCGCCTGCTCGAGGAGCACCCGTTGGTACTTCGTCAGCTCTGTCGTTTGGCGGGCCTTCCGGTCCCTCATGCTCGGCGCAAGCTGGAGATGCTCCGGCCCGAGCTGCCGCTCGCCCTCGGCCGCTCATCGGACGTGCGCCATCAGCGGCCCGATCTTTTCGCTCTACAGTGGCGGCTTCGGCCGAAACGGCTGCTGGAGGCGCTCTGGAACATTGAGGTGCAGGCGTGCAAGGACGAGACCCGCACCCGTGCATGGGCGGCCAATATCATCCTTGCGGCGCAGTATTACAAGGTCGAGCCAGAAACACTGATCATTGCCCTCAGCAGGGCGATCGAACGGTGGTGCATTGTGCAAATCGCCGACTACCTCGCGAATAACAACAATGTGCTCGCGCGGGCCCGCGTGCTTGGACCCGGCAAGCTTCCGTGCTTCATCCCGGCAGACCTGCATCTTGCCGCGATCACAATCGTGGTGCATGGTAAGCAGGCACGGCCGGACCTCGTGCGTCACACGTTGCGAGGTCTCCTCCGCGAGGGCCCTCGGAGCCATGACTACGTTCGCATGGTCCTCGCGGTCGTGCACCCGACCTTCGCCAAGGAGCTGATCGTGGAGCTGCGACGAGAGTTCGAGCTGGGGCCGATCGAGCGGCAGAGCTACATGTTCAAGGAAGGCAAGGCCGAGGGTAAGGCCGAGGGGCGCCGCAAGGGCAGGGCCGAGGGACTGGCCGAGGGCCTTCGCAAGGGGGAGTGCAAGGGCCGCCGTGCGGGGCGCCACGAGGGCAAGGTCGAGGGCAGGGTCGAGGGCCTCGCCGAAGCTGTCCGGACCATTCTCCGCTCCCGCGGCCTCGCGCTGACCAAGCGCTTGGAGAAGGTCCTCACCGAATGTCACGACGCAGAGCGGCTGAAAGACGCGCTGATCCAAGCTCCCCAGGTAAAGCGCGCCAACGATCTGGTGCCATTCCTCCGTGGACGGGCGCCTACCCAAGCTCCCGAGCCTCCTCGGCAATGAAATCCCACACCGCCCGGATCCGTGGAATCCCCCGCAGCGCCCGGTGCCCGACCATCCACAGCGTCCCCACCGGCATCGGCGCTAGCTCCTTCGCCAGCTTGCGCGCGAGCGGAAGCTCCTCCAGCTCGATCCACCCCAACCAGGGCCGCGCCACCAGCATCGCCCCGAGCCCGGCGCGAGCAGCGTGGAGCTGGGCGTCCATCGAGCTCGTCCGCAGCACCACCTTCGTCGGGTCGACGTGCTGTGTGACCCACTCCGCATCCGGAAACGTGGCCAGATCCGACCCCCACGTGATCCAATCGATCGCGTCGAGCCGCTCGAGCTTGCCGATCCGCCGCACCAACTCGGGCGCCGCCACGATGATGGTCTCCGCCTCCGCGAGCCGCTGCGCGATCAGGTCCCCGCTGCGCGGCCGAGCTGCCCGCACGGCGATGTCCGCCTCGCGTCGGTTGATGTCCGCGTAGCCAACCGCTGCATCGAGCTCGATCACCAGCTTGGGGTGTCGCTCGCGTAGCCGGATCAACCTCGGCGCGATGAACCAGTTGGCGAGGCCAGGCGGCGCGGTCACTCGCACGACCCCCTCGGGCTCGGTCTCCCGCCCCTCGAGCACGCGCAGCGCGTCCGCGACCGCGTGCTCCATCGTCTCGGCCATGGGGATCAGCGCCTCGGCGGCCTCGGTCGCGCTGATGCCCGTCGGCGAGCGGTCGAACAGGTGGACGTCGAGCGCTGCCTCGAGCGCGTCGAGGCGCCGGCCGATCGTGGACGTGTTGACGCCGAGCCGCTGCGCCGCGCCAGACAGCGTGCCCGCGCGAGCGAGGGCCAAGAGCACCTCGAGGTCGTCCCAGCGAAGGTTGCGACTAGTTTCACCCTCGGGGCCAAGGTTTGCATTTTTGCTAAACGGATTCGCATATTTGCTCATGGCTTTGCGCTCTCGCAAGTCTCATCCTGACCGCATGAACGCGAACACGCAAGCCGGTCTCGCTCCCATCCACACCATCTTCGGCGCCGGCCAGGTCGGCCAAAAGCTCGCGCACGAGCTGCTCGATCGTGGATACCGAGTCCGCATCGTCCGGCGGGGTGCTCCCGGGCCGGCCCGAGACAACCTCGTGTGGATGTCCGGCGACGTCACGGATCCAGCGTTTGCAGACGAGGCCGCCCGTGGGGCCGCGGTGGTCTACAACTGCGTGAATCCGCCCGACTACGCCCGCTGGCACGGCGTGCTCGAGCCGCTGTCCCGCGCGGTGCGGGGCGCCGCGACCCGAGCGGGCGCGCGCTTGGTCGTGCTCGACTGCCTGTACATGTACGGCGCCCCCGAGGTGTCTCCTTTCGACGAGGACACCCCGATGCGCCCGTGCAGCGACAAGGGCGAGCTGCGGGCGATGCTGGTCGAGGAGCTGTTCGAGGCGCACCGCCGTGGCGAGGTCGAGGTGACCACCGGCCGCGCCTCGGACTACTTCGGGCCCGGCACGCCGCTCTCGATGGTGCTCCACGAGCGAGCGATCACGCGGCTGCGGGCGGGCAAGAGCGTCGAGGTGTTCGGCGACCCCGACCAGCCCCACGGCTACAGCTACACGCCCGACGTCGCCCGTGGCCTGGTCGAGCTCGGCACGCGACCGGAGGCCGTCGGCAAGGCGTTCCACCTGCCGCTCGCGTGGACCGGGACCACCCGCGAGCTGCTCGAGCGCTGCGCCGCGGCGCTCGGACAGCGGGCGTCGATCACCGCGGTGCCCAACTGGGCGCTGACGGCCATGGGCCTGTTCTCGCCGATGCTCCGGGCGGTTCGGCCGATGATCTATCAGTGGGAGCGGCCCTACGTGATCGATGATCGGCGCTTTCGTACGACCTTTGGAGTCGAGGCGACGCCGATCGACGAGGCGATCCGGGCCACGCTGGGGCTCGGGGACAGCGGGCGCAAGGTAGCTTAGGTCCCTTCGAGCCAGATCCCGAAACCTGCGCACCTCCTGGCTCGAGTCCTTTCCACCCCCACGCGAGACCCCCGAGCTTCG
>CBFGLP010000292.1:0-15619 GCA_965649595.1 uncultured Myxococcales bacterium
GACGGAGCGATCGCCACGTTCTTGCTCGAGCGTCCGCCGGGCCCCGACGATCCGCCGGATGTGCCGCCTCACCGTTGCCCTCACCCGGTAGGATCTCCGTGGGCCGGAGAGGCCGGTATCACCATACCTCTCGAGCTCGACTGCAACGAGGGTCCCGAGCACCGCTGCATCCCGATGGAAAATGGTGGGGGACCCGGCCAATACGATCCAGCGTTGTGGACGCTGAATCCGGTTTGGGCCGGCGTCGGCTTTAGCAAGATGGCGCCGCACTTCTTCCACTACAACTTCATCTTTCACAACGAGCCTGGCGACTACGGCCAGGTCGATCAGGATGGAGTCGAGGTCGACCCGCAGCTGCATGTCTGGGACGCGTGGGAGTGACGTTCGCCTGACTCAGCGGGGCCGCAGACCGTTGGCGTCCATGAAGCGTCGCCAGTACGCGAGCGAGCGAAACGAGATGATCGACTGGCCGCCCTCGCGTCGCACGGCAACCCCATCGCCGTGTTGGTCGCAGCAGGGTGCCTGGATCTTCACGACCTTCTGCACGGACACCGGGGCGACCATCGCCGCGACGTCACCGAGCACGTCGGTGCCCTCGATCTCGAGCGTACGAGTCACCGCCCCGCCGCAGACCGGGCAGCCCTCGGGCCACCGGAACGCCTCGGGCAAGCCGAGATCGAAGGCCGGGAACGACGCGACGTGATCCTCGGGGACCACCTGCATCTGCGTCGCGCCTTCGAGCCAGGTCTTGCAGCCGGCGCACGACAGGTAGCGGTGGTGGGTCACGTGCAGGACCGGGTTCGCGTGCCCGCAGCTGGGGCAGGTTGCGAGCCCGGCTCCGCCGGTCTTGGCCATGCTCGCGATGCTGCCGAGGCTGGTGAAGAGCAGCAGGACGCTGCCGAACCAGCCCCAAAAGCCCCAGCCCTGCGTGATGGTAAAGATCAGGATCACGACCCCGGCGACGCCGAGGACCGTGAAGTAGACCAAAAAGCCCTTGTTCTTGCCGCGATCGATTTGGACATCGGTGGATGGCATTGCTACTCGGCCCCCACGCCCATGAACATGTAGCTGACCTTTCCGTCCTCGAAGTCGAAGATCAGCCCGTTGTAGATTGAGCCGGCCACGAAGCGGCTCGTGATGGCGGGATCGGAGTCTTGCTTGTCCTGGACGTCGCCGTAGGCCCGCTCGACCTCTTCGCGGGTGCTGCCGATCCCGACGCCTCGCGTGGTCTTTAGCTCGCACGGGGCGCTGGCGCGGATGTTGCCGAGCGACTGCCCGCCACGGCGCGAGGCCGAGGTCATGTCGAGCGTGATCCCGATGTCGGGGTACTCCCAGCTCTGCGTGAACTCGCCTGTGGCCGCGGACTCGCTGATCTCGTCCTTCTTCTTGGGCTGGCCGAGCAGCTCGGTGATCTCGACCGCCTCCATGCCGAGCCGCAGCTCGCCGATCGCCTCGCTCATCAGGAACGCGAAGTTGTTGGGCTGGCCTTCGCTACCACCCTCGCTCCCGCTGGTCGTCCCGCTGCCCGTCCCGGCCCCCTCGAGCAAGCACGCGCCCTCGCTGGTCCACGCGCCCGCGAGCTTGGACGGCTGCCACTTGTCGCGCCCACCAGCGACGTCGCCGGGGTGCTCGCCTTTGAGCGCCCGGCAGCCATGGCTGAGCGAGCCGGCGACGAGCCCCCGACCGCCCTTGGCGATCCGCTTCTCGAGCTCGCGGCACTGGGACTCGAGCTCGCGGCAAGCGGTCGCGGGCTGCGGGCCCGCCTCGGCCTCGCTCTGGTAGCACACGCACCACCACTCGCTGGTCGGAGCCGGGGCTGGTTCGGGATCGGGCTCCTGGCGCTCGGGCTGCGGGGTCGGGGCTGGATCCTTGCTCGGCGTCGACGTGCCGCTCGTCGATGACTTGCGCCGCCGCCTCTCGGGCTCCTCTTTCGAGGAGCAGGCGGCGAGCAGGATCAGCGCGATGCCGAGGGCGGCGAGCTTTCGCATGCCCGGCAACCCTAACAGGCTGGCGCGGCTCAGACCAAGATGCCCGGGAGCGCCCCGGCACCGTCGTCGCCGAAGCTGTTGGTCTCGACCCCGAGCGCCTGCAGCATCGTGACGAACAGCTCCGACACCTTGCCGTTGTCGAAGCTCAGGTGCTGGCCATTGATGATCTGTCCGCCCGCGCTCCCGGCCAATAGCACCGGCATGTTGTAGTGCGAGTGCGAATTGCCGTCCTCGATCTCGCTCGAGAAGTACACGAGCGAGTTCTCGAGCAGGTTGCTCTCGCCCTCGGTCGTCGCGCGCAGGCGATCGAGCAAGTAGGCCAGCTGCGCGACCTCCCAGGTGTCGATCGTCTGTAGCTGCTCGAGCTTGACCGGATCGTCGGCGTGGTGGCTGACGTCGTGGTGGCCGGCGTTGATGCCGAGGAAGTCGTAGACGCGCCCGCTGCCGCCGTTGCCGAGCATGAAGCTGACCACCCGGGTGGTGTCGCACGCGAGCGCGAGCACGATCAGGTCGAGCATCGATTTCACGTGGCCAGGGAAGTCGGCGTAGGCGGGCGAGTAGTTGCCGGTCTCGCAGACCGGCGCGTCGGCCTCCTTCGCGATCCGCAGCTCGAGCTCGCGGATGCCATCGAGGTACTGCTCGAGCTTGATCTGGTCGGTCTTGCCGAGGCTCATCTGCAAGAGCTCGGCGTCCTGCGTGACGTAGTCGAGCACGCTGAGGCGATAGTAGCGGCGGCGAGCGATCTGCTCGGCGGTCGCCTCGGGATCGTAGCCGCCGAACATCAGGTCGAAGGCGACCTGCGGCGAGGTGATCTTCGGCAGCGGCGTGACGGCGTCGGCCCACGAGATGTTGCGGGTGTAGGCGCACGAGTAGCCGCTGTCGCAGTTGCCGATGCTCGACCCGCCCTCGATGCCGAGCTGCAGACTGGGCACCGGCGTCGCGCCGGCGAGCGCCTGGGCGTAGACCTGATCGACCGAGACGCCGGCTTGGATGTCGCTCTCGGACTTCTTGATGTGGCGGCAGGTCAAGAACCCACCGGTGCCCGCGGCATGATCACCGGCGCCCTCGGGGATGCTCGGGGTGTTGTCGAGGCCCGAGAGCACCAGCACGTGCGGCAGCAGCTGGTACTCGATCGCGTCGAGCGGCTGCAGGATCGGTGAGACCGGGAAGTTGGGCCCGGTCGCCGCCGGAGTCCAGCCGGCCATGTGGATGCCGTTGGGCACATAGAAGCTGATCAGCCGCAGCGGCTGATCGCCGGGCGCGGCCTTGGCCGAGCGTAGACGCGAGGGCGCGAGCGACTCGAGGAAGGGCAGGCCGATGGCGACCGCGGACCCACCGAGGAAGGCCCGACGACCGAAGTTACGCTTTTGCGGGAGGGCAAGACGACGCATGGCTAAAGCTCCTACTCGTTCGGCTCTCCGCGACGCATGCGGAAGGGGTCACTGGTGACGATCGACTTGATCAGGTCGGGCAGGCGCTGCTCGCCCAGCAGGTACTCGGCCTCGATCGCGTCGAGGAAGGGCTCGTCGGCTGCCTCGATGCCGCGGCCGAGCGCGTACACGAAGGTCTTCTGCACGGTGCAACCGGAGAAGTGCTCGCCCTCGGCGAGCAGGTTGGCCATCTCGACGGCGTCGACGAAGAACTCTCCCGACGTGGGCAGCTCGCCGCTCGCGTCGATCGGCTGGCCCTTGTCGAGCGTGCGGTACTTGCCGATCGCGTCGTAGTTCTCGAAGGCCAAGCCGATCGGATCGATCTGGTCGTGGCAAATGGCGCAGGCCGGGTTCGCGCGGTGAGCCTCGAGCTGCTCGCGGATCGTCTCTCCGCTGTTGGGATCGGGCGGCGGGATCTCGACGTCGGGCGGTGGCGGTGCCGGGGGCAGGCAGAGCAGCTGATCGAGCACCCACTTGCCGCGCCGCACTGGCGAGGTGGTGAAGGGGTGCGAGAGCACGGTCATCAGGCCCGGGGAGGTGATGAAGCCGCTGCGTGGGAGCTCGGAGAGATCGAGCTCCTGCCAGCCGGGGCCGACCGGCTCGACGCCGTAGATGCCCGCGAGGTTGTCGTCGACGAGCGTGCTCGTGCCGACCAGCAGATCGGTCATCGGGCGCTCCTCGGTGATGAACGCGCGGAAGAACTCGCGCATCTCCGTGCGCATCGACTCGCGCATCGCGTCGGTGAACTCGGGGAACCCGGCCGAGTCCTTGAACACGTCGTCGAGCGCACGAATGTAGAGCCACTGCCCGGCGAAGTTGTCGACCAGCGCCTCGGCCCTGGGGTCGACGAGCATGCGATCGACCTGCTGCTCGAGCACGACTGGATCCTGCAATTGTCCGGCGCCGGCCAGCGTGAACAGCTCGGCGTCGGGCATCGAGCTCCACAGGAAGTAGCTCAGCCGCGAGGCCAGCTCGAAGTCGTTCAACAGGTGCGGATCGGGGCTGGTCGGATCGGGATCGCGCTCGACCCGGAACAGGAAGTGCGGCGAGATCAGGGCGGCCTTGAGGATCACCCGCAGGCTCTCCTCGAAGCCCTCGCCCTCGGTCTGGACGATCGCGTGCAGGCCCATCAGCGCGTCGACCTCCTCGGGCGCGAGCGGGCGTCGCCAGGCTCGAGTCACGAATTCGTCGATGATCTGGCGCAGGCAGGCGTCGTCGCCGATCGCCCCCGGATCACACGTGACCAGCAGATCGCGGAGCGGGTTGGGCACCGGATCGAGCGGACCCTCGACCTCGAACCAGTCGACGAGCAGGTTGCGGTCGAGCTCGTTTGTCTCGTCGTAGTAGTCGTTGGTGAACTCGACGCCGACCTTGTGGATACCAGCGCCGACTGGGACCTCGATCTCGTGGACCTCGGCCTGGTTGCCGTCGGTCGCGGCGACGTCGGCCTCGAGCACGATGACGTTGTCGATCGTGAGCACCATGTGGGGCAGGTCGGGGCCGGCCTGCTGCCCGTACACTCGCGTCGCTACCCGATAGGTGCCGCCGCTGCCCGCGTCGAAGGTCGAGTAGACCTCACCGTTGGACCACAGCATCCAAAAGCCGTCGCCGCTCTCGCCGCCGAGCGTCTTGGTGACCTCCTCGGACTCGGCCTCCCACGACTCGAGGCTCGGGTTGGGGGCGACCCGCAGGGCGTCCTCGACCATCTGATCGGCGGCGCGCTCGTAGAGCTCGAACTGCAGCGGCGAGATGGTCTGGACGTCGCTGATGTTGTCGAACCCGAAGCTGTGCACGTCGGCAGGGAACTCGGCCGCCGGGGTCCAGTCGACGGCCCCGAAGAAGAGGTCGCGGACGGTGTTGTCGTACTCGACGTTGTTGAGCCGATGCAGCGTCACGCGGCCAGGATCCGCGTCGGCGTCACCGTCCCCGTCGCCATCACCATCACCCTCGGCGGTGCTATCGACGGTCTCGCCCTCACCGAGCTCGTCGTCACCATCGCCGCTCGCGTCGGGCTTGCACGCGCCGAGCAGCCCGAACGCGAGCAAGAGCGGCCAACAGCTCCGCGCTCGGTTCGACGTCGTGCTCGTTGTCCGGGCTCGATCGTGTCCGTCCATCGCTGGGCATTGTGCCGACGCTGGCGATTGCAGCCAACGAGTTCTTTTGGTGGATGAACTACGAATTGAACGCTGGGGGACGTTAGCCCCGCCCGATCGTTCGGGATTCCAACTCGCGATATCGAGCGCCGAGCTCGGGTAAACATGGGCCATGGCGAGGACTCTCGACCGCATCGGAATCATGCTGACGTTACTGGCCGGCTGCGCCGATCCAGCGTCGAGCGACGACGAGGCCGCCGACATGGGCGGTGATGATGGTGAGCCCGTCGATCCTCCGGACAGTGGCTGTCCAGACCGCCTGATCCCGGTCGAGCACCAGGGGCTGATCGTGGTCGTCGGCGAGGGCACGCCGGGGTCGTGCACCGAGCAAGCGCTCCACGACGCGGCCGCCGAGATCAATGCGAGCTCGGGAGGCGGTAGCCTGACCTTCGACTGCGGCGGCGAGCATACGATCACGCTCACGCAGTCGCTGTTCTTCAGCACCACCGCGATCCTCGACGGCCAAGGCCTAATCACGCTCAGCGGCGGCGACTCGGTCCGGGTGATCGAGCTCGATCACCACGTCGACTTCGTGATTCAGCGGATCACGATCCGTGACGGCTTCGTCGCTGCTGGCAGCGAGAACGAGAGCGGCGCCGGGCTCCTGCACCCATGGTTCGGGACCCTGAAGGCGATCGACGTCCAGTTCATCGACAACCACAGCGCGAGCGAAGACCACGACGTCGGCGGCGGAGCCATCTATGCCGGCGGCTTGACCGAGGCGGTGCTGTCGGGCTGCGGCTTCGTGGGTAACAGCGGCTCGACGGGCGGCGGCGTGCTCAGCCGCAGCACCAACCTGCGCGTGATCGACAGCATCTTCGTCGACAACAGCGCGACGACCTACGCCGACTCCGGCCAGTATGGCAACGGCGGCGGGCTCTACATCGATCGCATGTGGCTCGACGCGCCCGTCGACTTTGCGATCTGCGGCAGCGTGTTCGAGGGCAACCACGCCAAGGTCCACGGCAGCGCGCTGTTTTCCTACAACCTCGAGGGCAGCGGCGCACTGATCGATCGCTGTAGCTTCCTCGCCAATGACATGGCCGAGAGCCCTGGCGGCGCTGGGACCGTCTATCACGAGGGTGTGCCGCTGCGCCTCGTCGACTCGACCTTCGCCAACAACTCGACGAACGCCCACGCCGGCGGGCTGTTCCTCGGCGGGGGCACCAACGCCGAGATCAGCAATTGCACATTCGTCGGTAACAGCACTCCGGGCAACGCCGGGGCGCTGTGGGCCGGCAACGGCGAGGTCACCGTCGGCAACTCGACCTTCGCCCAAAACGACGCCGACTATGGGCCAGTGATCTTCAAGGGCCAGGACGGCGCGGTCACGCTGACCAACGTGATCATCGCCAACAACACGACGGCCAACGAGTTCAGCGCGCTCGCTTGCCACGAGAGCTTTCAAGACGGCGGCGGCAACCTGCAGTGGCCCGACGTCAAGAACAACGGCAACCCCGACACGCCCTGTGTGGAGGGGATCGTGTTCGCCGATCCACAGCTCGCTGCGCTAGCCGACAACGGCGGCCCGACCATGACGATGGCGCTGACGCCCGGCAGCCCGGCGATCGATGTCGCCGAGCAGTGCCCGGAGCACGATCAGCGCGGCATGCCGCGGGTCGGGCCGTGCGACGCGGGGGCCTACGAGCTGCAGGACTGACCCAGCTTCAAAGAGCGGTCGAGGGCCCGAAGATCGCCATTCGCTCAATCCGCTCGATGAACGCTCGCCGCTCGCTCCCGCGGCCCAGCTCGAGCGAGGTCACGGCGACGCGATCGATCCGATACACCGTATCGGCGCCGCCGGGGCAGGGGACCAGGTAGTCGCTCAGCGAGGAGATGCCGTAGTCCAGCTCGCGGCCGTCGGGGGCGAAGTCGCGGCCCAGGTAGAGGAGGATGTGGCCGGGCATGTAGAGCAGCACCACGCCACGCTGGGCGGCGGCTCGGATCTCGGTCAGCTTGTCGGCGTCGGACAGGCCGCCGAGCTCGACGATCGATGTGCCGACCTGCGCCTGCACGGCCGAGTTGCGAGGCATGCAGACGTCGAACTCGGCGAACAGATCGAGCAGGTATTGCGAGCAGTCGCGCTCGCCTGCGCGGCCGCCCCAGCCGTAGGGTTGATCGAGCAGCGTGAACGCCTGCTCGAACAGGCGCTCGCGGGTCAGCTCGAGCGGCGCGAGTTGGGCTGGCGCCGTGCTCGGATCGACGACGAGCGTGTCGAAGCCGGTCGCGGTCGGGATCTCGATCGTCCACGCCTCGCCCTCGGCCTGGTCGTCGAGCCGCGGGAAGTGGCTGCCCGCCCGCAGCGTCACGCCGCGCTCGCGCACGGGATGATCGGCGAGCAGCACGACCTGCTGCCCGCCGCGGTGCTGACGGGCTCGCTCGGGCGTGAGCGGAGGCGAGAGAGCAGGCTCGTAGAGCCAGCCGACCGAGTTGCCGCTGTCGACGTAGACCCAGCCCGACTCGGAGGTCCGGATCACCCGGACCAGCTCGCCGAGGTGCAGCGAAGAACAGAAATTGCGATCGAAGTCGCGGTCGATCGGCGGCGCATAGAGGCCGCCGCGGGTCGGTACGCACCAAAGCTGCGACTCCGAGACGACCAGGCGCAGCGCGTCGGCCTCGGGCACGGGCAACGCAGCAGCGATGCGCTCTGCCGCCTGCTCGAGCGCCCCAGGCTCGCCCTCGACGTACTTGCCCGCCGCGACGCGCCCGCGCAGCCACCCGAGCCGATCATCGAGCTCGGCGCTCACATGAGATGGATCGGCGAGCCGCGGGTCGAGCGGATCTCGCCAGCCGCCCGCGACCGCGGCGACGCGTTCGGCCAGCAGCGCTCGCTCGGCTGGACCGAGCAGCGCCTTTGCTCGGGCCTCGCCGTCGAGCTTGGCCAGCCAGAACCCAGCATCGTCGAGCTCGGGCCGGACGTCGGGCGCCCGCTCGACGCGGATCGCCTCGGTCGGGCACTCGCTCGGCTCCGCGTTGGTGCCCTCGCTGCTGCGCCGGGTCTGCATGTCGATGTCGCGCTCGCGGGGGCTCGAGCTCGAGCACGCACCCGCGAGCGCGAGCGTGATAGCGAGCCGACGCCATGCTCGCCGATCGCGGGGCTGGTGCACCATCGATCGCCTCGACGCGGGCTTGTCGGCAGGGATTCCCATTCTGCTAGGGCCGGGGCGTCCCATCGACGGGCAGCTCGCCTTCGACCCAGCGCAGGTGCACGTGATCGCAGTGGCGGGGCCACATCCCGCGGTTGCGCGCGTGCAGGAAGCGGCGGCCGGGCCGACGCTCGCCGACCTCGTCGTCGAAGCTGGACAGCACGTGCGGGTCGTCGTGCACGAAGTAGGCGATCTCGTCGCGAGGGAACACGATCTGGGCGAGCACGCGCAGGCGCTGGCTGGTCGGCGTGTCCGACAGCTCGTCGAGCGGATCGAGGCGAGGCTCCTTCTCACCCTTGCCCTGCGGCTGGCTCGACCAGATCGATCCGTGGTTGCGGCGGAAGTGGTGCCACCAGATCCGTGGGCGTCCGTCCGGATCTGGGGTGTCGTGATCGAGCAGGTAGAGATCGACGTCCGTGCCCTCGCGGTGCGTCCAGTGGTCCTTGATCTTGCCGCCGGTGACGTGGCTGAGATCGCCGATGCCCAGCAGCACGCCCGTGCGCTGGCGGTACTCGGCGGTGATGTCGACCAGCGAGCTGACGACCTCGGCCTTGCCCCACTGGCGATGCAGCGACTCGTCGCCCTTGGTCTTGTAGGGCAGGTAGTGGCGGCCTGGCTCGATCCAGTCGGCAAGGTTGAGCCAGCGCTCGCCCTCGATCCACGCCTCGTGCCGACCGATCTGTCCCTCGGGCGCGAGGCCCTGGGCGGGGACCAGCACGTGCAGCCGTGCCTCGTCGTCTTCGTCGCGGGTGACGATCAGGTCGTAGCGGGCGAGCGGGCCCAGCGAGCGCGAGCCATCCGGCTCCTCGACGCCGTGCTTGGCCAGGGCCATCCACGCGCGGACCTGGTCGAGCTCGCCGGTCAGCACGAAGGCGCGCTGCTCGTGATAGGCGGTCTCGAGGCCCGAGGCTGGTGGCAGCGAGCGCGGGGGGACGAAGCGAGGCCGCGCCCGCACGCCCCACTCGCGGAATTGATTCTGTGCAGCGAGCAGCAGCTCGGCGAGCTCGTGGGGCGAGAGCGGTGGCGGCGGGCCCGGCTCGGCTCGTGGAGCCGAATCAGCGGCCGCGAGCACGGCCTCCGGGGCGGGCTCGGATTCGGGAGCCACCGAATCAGGCACGGTCACCTGACTTCGGCCTTGGTGCACGCTCGACGCGAGCGCGGCCGAGGCCGGCTCGCTGGGGCTCGAGCCGACCTGCCCGACGCTCTCGTAGATGCAGGCCCCAGCCAGGGTCAGGGCAGCCAGGAAGCTCAGCAGGCGGCTCGTGATCGGCTCACGGGCGATCGGAGCCGCTCGGCCCGGGTGGGCCGATGGAGCTCCTCGCGCCGGTGTCCGGTCGGCCTGCATCGCTCACCCCTCGTTCACTCTTTGTCCGCTTGCTCCGTCGTGTCGGTGCTGCCGCTCGACGAGCCCGGGTGGTTGATGGCGAAGAACGCCGACACGCCAGCGAGCAGCGGGACCAGGATCCACATCGCCTTGCTCCACTGCGGCTTGCGGTTGAACACCATCGGCGCGGCCGCGAACAGCACCCACACGAGCAGCTTCGGGTGCAGCCAACCGGGCAAGCCGAGCGAGAAGGGGTGGACGCGGGCCAGCATCCCGAAGCCAGCGACGATGATCATCAGGATGCCGATCCCGTGGGTCGCCGCTAGCAGGCCGCGGGCCTTGTTGGTTTCGCGCGTACCTCCGTTGATCCCATGGACCGCATAGCCACCGAAGGCCATGAACACCAGTACGATGCCGAGGATGTGCAGGAGGTTGTAGAACTGGTAGGACATGCGCTCGCTTCGTGAGCGTGCCCGGCTTGGCTGCGAATCGCAAGCGAGCCCGGGGCAGCTCGACTCGATGGGGTCGATCGCCCGTCCGCGGCTGACGGGCCGAGACGGCCCGTGCGAGGACCCGATCGAGCGAATGCGAGATCAGCTCATGGCCGCGGCTCGCACCAAGGCGATGGCGCTGGTGTAGCCGTGCAGGTAGGTACGCCCCGCGATCGGGCCGATCTCGCCGTTGCAGAAGAACCCACCGAGCGGCAGGTCGGCCCCGAGCTGCTCGCGGAGCACCGTGCTGTCGTGATCCGGCTGGCCGTAGAGCCCGACGCCGCGACCCAGACAAGAGAAGAGCAGCGCGGCTTCGATCGCTTCGTTGCTGGGCGTGCGACGGGCTTGCTCGGCGAGCAAGCCGCGCAGCTCGGCTGCGGAGGTCTCCGCGTCGCGCAGGTGAAACTGGACGATCGCGTTGGGCTCGAGCGCTGCAGCGATGGCGATCGCGCCGGAGTTGGGATCGATCCCGACGAGGTTGCGGATCAGGAAGTCGCCCTGGCCATGCACCTCGAGGCGGGGGTTCATGACCAGGCCGATGAACAGGCTCTGGCGCGCGAGCGCTCGATCCTCGCTGTCGAGCCCCTCGAACAGCGCACGCAGAGATTCGATCGCGGGGCGTCCGTCGAGCTCGACGATCACGTTGCGCTGCGATCGGGTCACGAACATCGGCTCGCCGATCGGTCGACAGCCCTGCGCGACCACGGGCTCGATCTCGATGTTGCCCCGCAGCGCGACGCCGACCAGGCCGCGGGGATGCACCGAGCGATCACAAAAGAGTCGGTGCTCGCCTGCTCGGCTACCTCCCGAAGCGAGCCCGCCGAGCTTGACCCCGGCCGGGAACGCTCGATCGAGGCTGGCGAGCAGCTCGGGACCGGCCCAGGTGAAGGGGTCGGGCAAGAGCAGCAGGTGCGGATCGGGCCCTTCGTCGAGGCCGATCAGCTCGCGCCAGCACTCGCGCTCCTCTGCTGGGGGCGCGGGCTCCAGCATCTGATCGGCGGCCGCCGAGAAGGGCTTGATCTCGACACCGGGCAGCCGCGCACCGACGAGCGCGAGCCCGGCCTGCTGCTCGAGCTCGCGACCATTCCCGATCACGCCGCCCGCCGAGCAGCCGAGCAGCGTGGCCGCCGGGAAGCGCTCGTGCAGGAGGCCGGGCAGCTGATGCGAGCGAGCCTGGTGCTCGCGGCTGACGAACGCGAGCAGGAGATCGGGTTGGTCGGCGTCGAGCTGGTGCTGGAGCTCGCCGCAGGCGGTGTCGAGCGCGAGCTCGAGCTCGCCGTCGGCACGGATGCTGGACGCCCAGCGCACCAGCGGAGCGTAGCAGGGCGCGCTCCGATCCGTCGCGCCCTGATGCGCCTCACTGCGCCGCGGCTGCTGGCCTTTCAGGCTTGGCGAGCTGACTCGGCGTTCCGCGTGAGCGGCCCTCGTCTGGACCCGGCGCTTGCTAAGGTAGGGCGATGCGCCGCCATCACGTCCGGGTCGGCCCGCTGCCGCGTTGGCTCGACGCCGGGCGCCTGCTCGGACCGCCGAGCCCCCAAGCTAGCGAAGGCGAAGGCTGGACCTTCGTCGAGACGGAGCATGGGCGCGAGGCCTCGGCGGAGCTCGAGGGTCCCGCCGCGGCCGACCTGGCCGCTCGCCTGCGCAAGCTGGTGATCGACGCTCGACCGATCGTCTGCGCGATCGAGCCGCCGCTGCCTCGTTCGCTCGTGCGAGCGGCTCGCAGCGAAGACGCTCGACGCCGCCGCTCGACCAGCCCGGGGTTCACTCGCGCGGGCGTGCGGCTCGACGACGAGGGCCGCTGGTCGCTCACGCCCGAGGCGCTGGCGCTGCAGATCGGCCGCTGGGCGCGAGGGCGCAAGGTGATCGACGCGGGCTGTGGCGTGGGCGGCAACGCGATCGGCTTTGCGCGGGCGGGGTCTTCGGTGGTGGCGATCGAGCAGGACCCGGAGCGCTTGGCGATGGCGCGGCACAACGCGCGGATCTACGGCGTGGCGGATCGGATTCGATTCGTGCAGGGGGACGCGGTGACGCTGGTCGACGAGCACGTCGATCGCGAGGCGTTGATCTTCGCGGACCCGCCCTGGGGGCGCGATTGGGCAGAGCGGGCGCTGAGCTTGCAGGACTTTCCCCTGCTCGCGGCGCTGGTGGCCATGCGAGCGCGGGCGTTCGGGCTGTGGGTCAAGCTGCCGGCTTCGTTTCCGGTCGGCGAGCTGTGCTCGTCGGCCCCAGCGGAGGTCGAGGCGATGTTCGGGGTAGGCGAGGGGGATCGGCGGTGGATCAAGTTCGTGCTCGTGCAGCTGTGAGTCGTGGGATCGCGGCGTCGAGCGAGCGCGAGCTGGAAAATCCGCGCGCTCGCCGGTCCAAGTGAGCCCGTGACCCCCATCATGAACAAGCCCACCGTGTGTGTTATTGGACTTGCGCTCGTGATCTCGAGCGCTGGTTGTCAGGACGAGCGAAGCCCAGGTGACGACGAGGTCGGTGACGCTTCCGACACCAGCAGCGAGAGCGGGACCGACTCGGGGACCGATGCCGAGACCGAGACCGGCGCCAGCGAAGCCGAGAGCGATGGGGACACGACCGGCGATGGGGATGGCGACGGCGACGAGACCATCGTGGCGTTCGAGCCGGGCGCGCTGATCATCCCGATGGATACGAGCTTCCAGGACATGGGCATGCTCGAGGCGTTCGGCCTCGTCTACCAGCTGCTGCTCGCGGACGTTCCGGTCTCGTGGGCGATCGCGCAGGGCAAGCAGCTCGGTGACATCGACTTCTCGACCAGCGCGGTCGATCTGCGCACCGACGAGCCGATCAACAACCACGGCTATCGGGGTGGGCCCTTCGTTATCCACCAAGACGACGCCGCGGCTGCGCTGCCGATCATCGAGGCCTGGTTGGCCGACAACCCCGACACCAACGTGCACGAGGCGAGCGATCCCTTCGAGGTCTACGTCGCTCGCCGCATGCTCAACGCGCCGACGATCGCCGTGTTCGCCGATGGCAACGAGGACATCGCGCGCGGATACCTGCTGGCGGCCAAGATCCCCGACTCGACCGGCGATCTGAGCTGGCCCGACGACAGCCCGGACCTGCTCGACCCCGAAGAGGTCGCGGGCCCGACCGACACCGACCACAAGGACGGTGCCCTGTTCGCCGGTCACGAGGCGCCGATCTACTGCCAGTTCATGTCGATGCACTGGGACATCAACGCCGCGGTGAGCAACCCCGAGGTCGTGGCCGAGGTCCGCGCCTACCTGACCTTCCC
Source organism: uncultured Myxococcales bacterium (assembly GCA_965649595.1). GTDB lineage: Bacteria > Myxococcota_A > Polyangia > Nannocystales > Nannocystaceae > Plesiocystis. The sequence continues at coordinate 13,795 of CBFGLP010000292.1, forward strand.
CTCGCACTTCTTCGCCGAGTGCCAGGCCGTCAACGCGTTCGAGAACCACGCCGAGCACGGTCACTTCCTGACCCCCACCGGCCTCGAGATCGCCGACGCGCCCACGACCTACGACTTCTATCGAATGGACACGCCCTTCGGTCAGATGGACGGCCCCTTCGAGAGCGTCGGCGGGAGCGAGCCCGCCTACTCGGTGCCGGCCGGCTCGGCCTACTATCAGCCCGACTCGACGATCATCACCGAGGCGGACACGCCCGAGGGGATCTCCGACGTTTGGATGACCGGCTTCGTCAATGGCAAGTGCCCCGCCTCCGCCAAGACCTGTCCAGGCGCGGGCAAGGTCAGCTACCTCGGCGGCCACGCGTACGAGGTCGCCCTGCCGATCTCGCAGAACCCCAAGACCCAGGGCGTGCGGCTGTTCCTCAACTCGTTGTTCGAGGCGCCTTGCACGTTCAAGCCCTGATCACTCGCGCGGCTCCTCGACGGCGTCGCGCGGGACCAGCTGCTGGACCTGCCACGACCAGGTGTGCAGCTTCTCCTCCGCGACCAACCACTCGTCCCGCACGCGCCCAACCGCCAGCGCCCCGATCAGCATCCCCGCGATCGACCCCAAGGTCAGGAGCCCGAGCGCAGGCAGCTCGGCCAGCTCGACCGCACGAGGTTGGACCAGCATGCCTGCCTCGCTGAAGGAGTAGCTGGGCGGAAGGACCCCACCGACCTCGAGCCCGAGCGGAATCAGCACCGCCGCGACGCCGCCGAGCAGGGCGATCCATCGGTGCAGCCCGGTGAACACCATCGCGAACGCGGCGGTGTTGACCGCGATCATCGTCGGCGCGAGCACCAGCGGGCCAAAGAAGATCCCGAACATCGCGAACGCGACGTTGCTCGCGAGCATCACGAGCTGCCCATGGATGTTGCGGGTCGAGCTGCGCAGCGAGGCCCACAGCGACACCAGCGAGGCGAGCACGAACGCGACGATCGCCGCCGCGACCAAGCCCGGCTCGCGTACCCCCGGCCACAGCGCGAGCGGGATCAGGTAGAGCATCGTGACGGCGTAGGTGACCGCCGCGATCCGGCCGCTGTTCTTGCGGTGCTCGGCGCCGGACAGCTCGAGCGCGCGCGCGACCTCGGGTGGGCGCTCGCGTGGGAGCGAGGTCAGGAGCTCGCGCAGGAGCGCGGCGACGCGTGGGTCGGTCGGATCGAGCGCGAGCGCGCGGCCGAGCGCTTGGATCGCCTCGGCTCGCTGATCCGGTGAGCCGTCCATCAGCTCGGCGGCGTGCTTGGTGTGGGCCGCGACGCTGCGTCGGCGCAGCTCGTCGTCGCGTTGGCCGTCGAGCACGGCCTCGAGCGCGTTGGCCAGCGCGCGGGCGCTCGGGCGCTCGCTGGGCTCGCGCGCGGTGGTCTCCTCGAGGATCACGTCGAACTCGAGCGGAACGTCGCGCTGCGGTGCGCGGATCGAAGGGCGAACCTCGGCCCCGGCCAAGGTCGCAGCGATCGCGTCGTCGACGTTGGTCTGCGGGTGCAGGCGCTCGAGCGTCAGCACCTCGAAGAGGATGGCTCCGAGCGCGTACACGTCGGCGGCCGGGCTAGCGACTCCATCCTCGAGCAGCTCGGGGGCGATGTAACCAGGCGTGCCGAGCAGGCGACCGCGTGTGCTAGCGGAGCTGAAGGTGCCCGAGCGAGAGGACATGCCGGACTCGTGCGGTAGCTGGGCGCGCGAGGGAATCTCCTCATCGGACTCCAGCACCTCGGCGAGGCCCCAGTCGAGCACATAGACCTCGCCCCACTCGCCGAGCATGATGTTCTCGGGCTTGAGATCGCGGTG
>CBFGLP010000293.1:0-3839 GCA_965649595.1 uncultured Myxococcales bacterium
CTCAGCCACGCACGGCCGCTGCGCTGGTGTAGGGCCGCTGTACTCCCGCTCAGTCCCCGGGTTGGTCTTCGTACGGGGGATCGTAGCGGTTGAGGATCAGGCGGAGCACGCCCAGCCACATGTCGGTCTCGATCGAGAGCAGCAGCCGACGCTCGTCGGAGGTGATGTAGGCCCGAAAGGTGTACTTGCGCTGGTCCTCGCGGATGACCCCGTAGCGGTCCACCCAGCTGAGGGTGCCCTCGAGCAGGCGCACGTCCTCGGGCTTGACGCCCAGCCCGGTGGCCACGCTCGGCATCGGGTCGAGCTTGGCGGGGCCCCGCCCGATCACCTCGACTTTGAGCAGGACCTTGCCGTCGAGCACGTGGGCCTCGACCTTCTCGCCCTCGTCGAGGTCGAGCGAGCGGACCCAGGCCATCGCGGAGAGCGGGTCGAAGGTGTCGCGCGGGAGGTGGCGGGTCAGCTTGGTGGTCTTGTCGTCCTTGGTGTCGATCACCCGGACGTAGCCGCGGCCCTCGAACTCGGTCGTGGTGATGCGGTGCTTGTACTTGGTCCCGAGGCCGCTGCGATCGAGGTAGTTGACGTTGGAGATCACCGTGCCGGTGGTGGCGTCGACCCAGGTGACCATCCGGTCCTCCATCGACGCGAGCAGCGAGACGACCCCCGAGGTGCTGGCCCGCCCCTCGATGCGGATCTGCCCGCTGCCCTGGGGAGGCTCGCCGCGGGGATCGGGCTTGTACTCGACCACGCCCGCCTCGGCGAGCCCGGCGGGGTTGCCCGCGAAGTAGACGTCGAACACGAAGCGCTCGCCGACCTTGAGCGAGGCGGCGAAGGGCGGCGGGACCGGGACGGCGGGGATCCGTCGCCGGTGATCGGCGAACTCGGGCTCGCTGAGGCTCGCCGACCAACCAACCACCGGGGCCTTGGACTCGGACTCGCGCACTTGCACGGTCGGGCTGTGCATGCGCGGGATCCTGCTCGCGTCGGCCTGCTTGCGCTGGCGGGCCCGCACGGCCTGGTTGGCCTGTTGCTTGGCCGCCCGCTCGCCCGCCTCCTCGGTTGCCTGCTCGGCGATCTTGGTCTGATCTCCTTCACCCTCGCTGCGCGTCGGCGGTGCAGCGGCAGCGCTGTCGGCGATGCCCGCCGCGAGCAGGATCGAGAGCAGCGCCGCGGCGGGGCGACCAAAAGTGTCGGTGCGAGCACGAAGACGCAGGGTGGTCGAGCGTCGAGCCGAAGACATGCGCTCGAATGGTAGAATGTCGGCCCGGTCCGCGCTAACGCGGCCGCGCGAGCTCGTGACCAGGATCGTCATCACCCAAGGAGATCCCGTAGGCATCGGTCCCGAGCTGCTGCTCCGCGTAGCCGACGCGGGGCTATTGCAGGGGGGCGACGTCGTGGTGGCCGGCCGCGAGCACCTTCGCGCGCTCGCCCGCACGCTCGGGACGACCCATGGCTGGGCCGGGCCGGGGCTCGCCCGGATCGAGCCGCTCTTGGTCGGCGAGGATCGGATCGGGCAATTCGCGGCGCTCGAGCGAGCGGTCGACCTCGTGCTGGCGAGCCCCGAGCCCGAGCGCCCGGCCTTGGTCACGGCGCCGATCGACAAGGCCGCCGCCAGCGCGGAGGGCCTGCGTCACCCGGGCCACACCGAATACCTGGCCGAGCGAGCGGGCACGCAGGAGTTCGCGATGCTGATGGCCGGGCCGACGCTGCGGGTCGTGCTCGCGACGATCCACCTGCCGCTGCGCAAGGTCCCCGAGCTGCTCGATCGCGCGGCGGTGGTCCGGGCGGGTCGCTTGCTCGCGCGGATGTTGGTCGACGAGCTCGGCCTTCGCCCGGCAAAGATTGGCGTGCTCGGGCTCAACCCGCACGCGGGCGAGAAGGGGCTGCTCGGCAGCGAGGAGCAGGAGGTGATCGAGCCGGCGATCGCCGAGCTGCGCGCGTGGGCGGCCGCCGAGCGGCTGCCGGTCGAGCTGTTCGGGCCGCTGCCGGCCGACACCGCCTTTCATCAGCATCGCGTCGGCGAGCTCGACGGCGTGGTCGCGATGTACCACGACCAGGGCCTCGGCCCCTTCAAGCTGCTGCACTTCCACGACGGCGTGAACGTGACGCTCGGGCTGCCCTTCGTGCGGACCTCGCCCGATCACGGCACCGCCAAGGACATCGCGGGGCGCGGGATCGCGGACCCGTCCAGCTTGCGCACGGCGATCGAGCTCGCGCGCGAGTGGGCGGGCGCGCGCCAGCGGCTCGCGCGTGAGCGGGTGGATGGCTGAGCTTCCGCAGGTGCCCCGCAGCATCCGGATCCGCGGCGCCAGGACTCACAACCTGCGCGACCTCGATCTCGATCTGCCCCGCGACGCGCTGATCGTGCTGACCGGCCCTTCGGGCTCGGGCAAGAGCAGCCTCGCGTTCGACACGATCTTCGCCGAGGGCCAGCGACGCTACGTCGAGAGCCTCAGCGCGTCGGCTCGGCAGTTCTTGGCCCAGCTGCCCAAGCCCGACGTCGACTTGATCGAAGGGTTGAGCCCGACGATCGCGCTGCAGCAGGAGAACCGCGGCCGCAACCCTCGCTCGACCGTCGGCACGGCGACGGAGATCTACGACTTCCTGCGCCTGCTCTTCGCCCGGATCGGTGAGGTCTACTCGTGGAAGACCGGCAAGCCGCTGCGTCGGCACACCGTCCAGGAGATGATCGACGCCGTCGAGAGGCTGCCCGAGCGCAGCAAGTTCTCGGTCGTCGCGCCGGTCGTCCGCAACCGCGTCGGTGATCAGCGCGAGCTGCTCGACGAGCTGCGTCGGCAGGGCTTCGTTCGGGTCGCGATCGACGACGAGCTGCGCGACCTCGACGAGGACATCACCCTCGATCCGAGCCAGCGCCACTCGATCGATGTGTATGTCGATCGTTTGGTGCTCAAGCCGGACATCCGCGGGCGCCTGGCCGACTCGATCGAGACCGCGCTGCGCCTGGCCGAGGGCCGCGTCACGATCCTTCCCTTGGAAGCCGACCCGCTCGAGTTCGCCGACCGGTTCACCGACTTCGAGCACGGCTTGAGCTACCCGGAGCTGACGCCCGGGCTGTTCTCGTTCAACAGCCCCGAGGGCGCCTGCCCCGAGTGCGACGGCCTCGGCGGCAAGCGGATCTTCGACCCGCGGCGGATCGTCCCCAACGAGCACCTCAGCATCAAGGAGGGCGCGCTCTCGGCGTGGACCCGGCGGGCCGGCAAGACCGCCCACGCACAGCTGCAGGCGCTCGCCGAGCACTACGGCTTCGACCTGTTCGCCCCGTGGATCGATCTGCCGGAGGACGTGAAGATCGCGGTCATCCAGGGCACCGGCGGCGAGGCGATCCCGGGCCTCGCCGGCAAGAAGGCCGCGCCGTTCGAGGGCGTGATCCCCGGCCTGCAGCGGCGCCTCCGCGAGGCCGAGGACAAGGTCGACGAGGCCGACGCCGACGACAACGGCGGCTCGCTCGAGGAGATCGCCGAGCTCATGGCCGAGGTGCCGTGCCCCGCGTGCGAGGGCCAGCGGCTGCGCCAGGAGGCGCGCATGGTCAAGATCGGCGGGCGCAACATCGCCGAGCTGGCGACCTTGCCGATCGAGCAGCTGGTGCCGTTCCTCGACGCGCTCGACCTCGGGCCCGAGACGGGCGAGGTGGCCGAGGCGATCCTGGCCCAGGCCAAGCAGCGGCTGAAGTTCATGCTCGAGGTCGGGCTCGGCTACCTCACGCTCGACCGCACGACGATGACGCTGTCGGGCGGCGAGGCCCAGCGGATCCGCCTGGCCACGCAGATCGGCGCCGCGCTGGTCGGCGTCACCTACATCCTCGACGAGCCGAGCATCGGCCT
>CBFGLP010000294.1:0-2632 GCA_965649595.1 uncultured Myxococcales bacterium
GATCAGGAGGCCGGGAGCGCGAGGCCGCGGTAGCCGGCGCACAGGGCCTCGATCACCGACTGGCGCTCGCGGGGCTCGGGGATCGCCGCGAGGTGACGCTGGGCGGCGATGCAGACCCGACAGGCTGCGGGTGACAGCTCAACGCCGCGCAGGCGGCTCTCTCGTCGAGCTCGATCCCGCCAGCCCCTGTCAGTAACGCGGAGCGAGCGGGTCCGATTCTCGGCGCGCGAGAGTGCCCCCGCCTGGATCGTCCCATCGACCGCCCGCTGGGCTTTCGCTCGGGTCCAGCCGTACTCGTCCGCAACCTCGGACAGCGAGGGAGGCCGGCCTTCGCCGGCCTCGAAGTCGATCACGAAATCCAGCACGGCTTGCTGGGTGTCGGTCAGCAGCACGGAGCGGGTATCGGCCCGCGCGCTATCGTCCGCCAACTCGCGCGGCGTTGGGATCTGGTTTCCGGGGAGAGCGGAATGTTGCTCCCTTTGGGATCGTCCCCGGCCCTCCGCACGAGCTCGCCCGTCTCTCGGCGTAGCCCTCCGCCGGATCCGTGGACCAGATAGGCAGTCCGCTCAGAAGATCGACACCGGCGCCCCGTCGATCGGCAGCTCGTCGTCACCGAGCTTGAGCGTGTTCCCGAGCCCGAGCTGACCGGCGTCGTTGTTCCCCCAGCAGCGAACCTCGTTGAACTCGTTCAACGCGCAAGTGTGGAAGAATCCACCGTCGATTTGGACGATCGCACCACCGAGATCCAGCGGCCCACCCGCCGTGGCCGGCTCGTCGTCGCCGATGTCGTTGATGTTGCCGTAGCCGAGCTGGCCGAACCCGTTGCTCCCCCAGCAGTACGCGTCGCCGTCCTCGAGCAGAGCGCAGGTATGAGCGCCGCCAGCCGTGATCGCCACGGCCTTCGCGGGTAGCTCGATCGGCGGCATGGTCGAGGGCAGCTCGTCGTCCCCGAGGAACGCCGTGCTGCCGATGCCGAGCTGGCCGAGCGAGTTGTCGCCCCAGCACAGGACGTCGCCGGTCTCGAACAAGGCGCAGGTGTGGCTCACGCCCGCGGTCACGTCGATCGCCTTGGTGAGCGGGCCGAGGCCCATCGGGATGATCGAAGCATCGCCGGCAAGTCCAGCCGGCTCGTCGTCGCCGATGTTGTCGAGGTTGCCGTAGCCGAGCTGGCCCTGCTCGTTGCGACCCCAGCACCGCAGCGCGCCGTTGATCGTGGTGCCGCAGGTGTGGGCACCGCCGGCTGCGATCCGAGTCAGCGGGCCGCCCACGGGCACGTCGCCCACGCTGCTGGGGAGCTCGTTGTCGCCGATGGTGTCGTTGCTGCCGTAGCCGAGCCGACCCAGGGCACCGCGTCCCCAGCAGCGGACCGCGTTGGTCTCGAGCCGGGCGCAGGTGTGGAACATGCTGGCGACGATCTGGACCGCGGCTCCACCGATGGCGACGGGGCTACTTGGCGGCTCGTTGTCGCCGATGTTGTCGGTGTTGCCGTAGCCGAGCTGTCCGTCGGCCGAGAGCCCCCAGCAGCGCACGCTCATGTCCTCGAGCAGAGCGCAGGTGTGCTGACCGGCTCCGGTCGAGACTTGAAGCGCTGGTGCGGGGAGCGAGACGTCACCGACTTCGCTCGGCAGCTCGTCGTCGCCGATCGTGAGCACACCGCCGAGACCGAGCTGACCCGACTCCGACGCACCCCAGCAGCGAACGCGGCCGCCTTCGATCAACACGCACGTGTGGGTGCCGCCAGCGTCGACCGCGAGGATCTCCGTGTAGGTGCAGTCGTTGTCGCAGCCGTCGCCGTCGTTGGCGTTGCCGTCGTCGCACTGCTCGGTGCCTTGCGCCTCACCGTCGCCGCAGACCACCTCGGTGCATTGGTTCTCGACGCACTGGAGGCCGTCGGCGCAGTCGTCGGGAGACTCGCAAGCGCACCCGGCCTGATCGCAGGGCCCCGTCTCTTCGGAGCTCGTGTCGTCGGTCTCCTCGGTCGTCCCGGTGTCGCCCGTCTCGGTCCCGGTGTCCGAGTCGGTCTCGGCGTCACCGATCTCGTCATCGGACGGGTGGATGTCTTGGAAGCACGCCGAGCCGAGAAGAGCGACTAGAGGCAGTACGGGACGAACAGAGATTCTCGTGAACATCGAGCGGATGATATCGATCCCGCCTTCGATTGCTACGACCTTCGCGAACGAAATGCGAACAGGTGCCGAGCGATGCGAGCGCGTGGGCTCTACCTAGAGCAGCTCTCGTTCGCTCACCATGCCGTGGGGTCCACGGGCTCGAACTCCTCGCCGGTCCACGTCGCCCACACGAAGCTCGGGTGCTCGAGCGGCGCGCGAAATCGAAACTCGACGCGGATCGCCTTGCCGTCCTCGACCTCCGTGACCTTGGCCGTGTAGTCCACGGTGGCCACCGTGTCGCCGACGTGAAAGGGGCGCTTCGTCTCGCTGCGCCAGAACTCGGAGAGCGGCGGAGGCCAGCCGTCGGCGGTGTAGAGCTCGAGCGTCCGCGCATCGAGCCGCCTGACCTCGGGCTCCTGCGGGCCAGCGTGCAGCACCCATGAAAAATTGGGCGCGGCCAGACCTCGGGCACGCCGGATGAGCGGGAGCTGGGTCGCGCTGGGCAGGTTGGGCGCGTGGACGAT
>CBFGLP010000295.1:0-3908 GCA_965649595.1 uncultured Myxococcales bacterium
CGCCGCGCGTGGCTTCACGCTCGCTTGGCCCGGCTCGCCGCGCTGCTCGAGCGCCAAGGCGTATCGGAGCTCTGGCTCGAACGCATCCAGCCGAGCTGGCTGGCCTCCACAGGGGCCCGGGCCGTGCACGGCGTCGCGAGCCTGTTGGTGGCCGCGACCATGCTCGCGCTGGTTGTCGCGCTGACGCTGGTCCCCGCCGCGGGCGTGCACGTGGGCCTGAGCAGCGCCGGCTTGGCCGGACCGCTGCTGGCCATCTTCGTCGGCGCGAGCGTGGGGCTGCGCCGCATCGATCCGGTCGAGCGACTCGCGTGGTCATGGTCGCGGATGCGGGGGAGCTTGCGTCGCGCGCTCGCGCGAGCGTTGATCATGGCCGCGGCAGTCAGCGCGATCGCAACCTTCGTCTGGGGCATCGGGCAGCCCCTCGCATTCGTCGTGCAGGTCGCGATTAGCAACTTGGTCGTGTACTCGCTGCTCTTCGCGATGATGCTGGCGCTGCTCGGTGGTCTCGGCGCCGAGCTGGTCGCGACCCGCAGTCGGATCAATGAGGGCATGCGGGCCTCGGCCCGCAACATGCTGCTGGTCTGGCTCCTCGTCACCTCGATGCTCGCGCTCCCCTTGCTCGCCCTCGCGACGGCGGCCGGCTCCCTCGCAGCACCTCCGCTCCACGACTCGACCGCAGTGTGGCAAGCCTCGCCCGCGCGCTTCTTCACCCTCGTCGCCCTCTGCATGGCTTCGACCCTGGGCTTGGTCGCGGGCCTGCTACGCGGCGGCTTCGCGCTCGTCCAGCACGCCATGCTCCGCGTGATGCTGGCGCTCGGTGGCGAGCTACCGCTACGAGTGTCACGGCTGCTCGAAGCGGGCTGCGCCGCGTCGCTGCTACGAAGGATCGGCGGCGGCCACTCGTTCCCCCACGCCGCCATCCAAGCGGAGCTCGCCCGCCAGCACGAGCTCCCGATTTCATACACAGAACGCTAGCGAGCCAGGAGCCGATGCACCTGCATGAACTCGCGCAGCTGTGGCCAGCGCGTGGTCATGTAGTCGAACATCCCGGGCCGCACGCCGTGCAGCAGCACCTCGATGTCGGTGCCCGAGTGCAGGCCCCGGTAGTTGTGCTCGCGCTCGCCGAGCTGCGCGAGCGCGAACGCCTCGAACAGCTGCAGCTGCCGCAGCGCGCGGCCGGACAAGGTCGCCTCGATGTCGTCGCGCTGCTGCTCGAGCCGGTGGATGAACTCGGCCGGTCGATCGTGGCGAAGGTCGAGCACCGCGTCGGGGAAGTACCACCAGCGCTCGAGGTTGCTCGGGGCCGCCTTGCCGCGGGTCCGGGTCCGCTCGGCCATCTCGAGATCACCTTGCAGACCCGCGGTCAGCGAGAGCGTGGAGTAGACCTGCGGCGCGAGGGCTTGCAGCATGCGGCGGGGCTCGAACCACCCGCTGGCGATCACCCGCTCGAGCCGCTCGCGGGCCTCGTCGAGGTTGCCGCGGTAGAGCTCGACCCGCGCGCGATGGTAGGCGGCGATCGGCAGGATGTGGGTCACCGCGCGCTGGTTGGCCAGGACCTCGTCGAAGATCCCGGCCGCGCTGTCGAGGTGGCCACGGTCGAGCAGGTCGGCGCCGCGGTTGCACTGGCGCAGGGCCTCGTGTCCCTGTGTGCGCAGCCACATCACCCAGCCGAGCGCGACCATTATCGGCAGCAGGGCCGCGAGCATCATGCTGCCCGAGAAAAACAAGATCGGGATCGCCAGCGACTCGGCGGCGAAGATCACCATGAGCGCGCGAAGGGTCGGGTAGTGCGGACCACGAAGATCGGGGATCGGCGACGCCAAGCGAGCGGACGCAGCGGTCACGGCCAGCTCGCCCCCTCGGTCACCCGGCGCCTTGCTCGGTCCCTCGCTCATGCGCAGATGATAGTCCAGCCGCGCGAGTAACCCAGCGGATCCGGCCTACTCGGCGGCGGCCGCTGACTCAGCCAGCGCCTTGGCCGACTTGGTGTCCTGCCAGCGGACGGCGATGCCCTCGGGCAGGTCGTCGTACTTGCCCTCGGGATCTTTGTAGGTGCCGCCGATGCGATCCCAGACGGTCGTGAACTGGCCGAGGTTGTAGCGGTAGTACCAGTGATGCAGCGCGTGGTGCCCGGTGTAGTTGATGAACTTCCAGCGCACGAACGACACGCGGTCGTGGATCATCACCGACCAGACCACCACGAAGCCGACCATCAGCAGATACATGCCCGCGTGGACCGGGAACAAGAACGCGCACAGGTGATGCGGGAGCGCCTGCGCGAACGAGTCGAGCGGGTGGAAGGCCGTGCTGACCCACGAGGTCGTGACGCGGAACTGGTGGTGGCGCACGTGCAGCCGGTTGTAGAGGAAGTCGGTGTGCAGCGCGCGATGAACCCAGTAGATCAGCGTCTCGGTGACGACGAAGTAGAGCGCGAAGCTGATGAAGAGCCAGCCCCAGCCGTAGTCGTCGATGTCCCAATAGAGCTTGCCCCAGCCGTGCGCGAGCGCGAGGTGGAAGGGCATGGTCAGGACCGCGTTGCCGATGATCGAGTACGAGCCCCAGAACCGTGCTTTGCGGTTCTCGGCCGGATCTGCGGCGTAGCTCGGGTGGACGCGCTTGCGCAGCCACACGAAGAAGATCAGGTAGTTGAGCCCCGAGACCAGGAAGTAAGACAGGAGACCGCCGGTCATCAGCACCAAGAAGATGGCCAGCGGGTTATCTTCGATACCGAGGAGGTTGATCAGCATGGCAGGCTTGGTCGGCTCAGCGAGCCGAACGGCTTCGCGGGCGGATGGTAGCAGCTCGGTTGCGTGGCCCAACTCGAGCATGAGCGCCTGCCTAGGCGTACGAGCACGCTGTGGTGTGGATCACTGCGAGCGACGGGACTCGATCCAACCACCCAGCTCGTCGGTGCAGCGGCGCAGGTATGAAGGACCGAGCGGGGCTTCGCGGATCGCTTGCCCGAGTTGTTCGGCACGATCGAGCTCACCCTTCGCCCGCGTGGCGGCCTCGAGCTCGGCGAGGGTATCCACCCGACAGCCCTCGAGGTGTGCAGGTGCATCGATCGCCTCGCTACCGACCCTGCCCTCCGCATCGCGGCGGCGCCACCCCTCGGGCGTGAGCACGAGGTCCGGCGGCAAGCGGATGCCCGGGACCGCGTCGAGCAGCGCGAGCGCTCGCTCGAGCACGGCCTGCGCCTGGCGGTGACGACCCGCGCGTCGATAGGCCTGGCCGAGCCGCAGCAGGTGCGGGACCAGCTCGAGGCGCTGCTCGGCGAGCTCGCCCTCCGAGACACCGCTGGCGCGCCGCTCGAGCACGAGCTCGGCCATCCAGTCCTCGACCCCCTCGACCACGCGCTCGGCCGGATCGATGGCCCGCTCGGGCTCGCTGGCGAACAGGTAGAGGTTGGCGAGGTTGCTGAGCGACTGGATGACCAGCTCGTGGCGCTCGGGATAGACCTTCAGCCGGATCGTGGACGCGCGCAGGTAGTGGAGATCGGCCTCGGCCCAGCGCTGCTTGTCGGTCAGGACCACGCCGATGTTGTTGTGCATGGTCGCGACCGCCGGGTGCTCCTCGCCGTTGACCCGCTCGAGGATCGCCAGCGCCTCGCGGTAGAGCTCGACGGCCTCGTCCTTGCGGTGCTGCATGTACACGGCCACACCGATCGCGTTGAGGGCGTCGGCGACCTGCGGGCTGTCGTCGCCGTGAAAGCTCGCGAGCAGCTCGCGACGGCGGCGAGCCTCGGCCTCGGCCTCGGCGAACTTGCCCTGGTGGAAGAGCCACTGCGAGCGGGCGTGGGCCGAGTCGGCCGCCAAGCGGGGTGACTCACCGCGCGTGCGGGTCAGCTCGCGCTCGAGCTCGCTGGCGTAGTCGATCCAACGCTCAGCCTCGTCGAACTCACCCGCGCG
>CBFGLP010000296.1:0-3149 GCA_965649595.1 uncultured Myxococcales bacterium
GCTCATGGTTGATCGAGTACGCCGCCCGAGCCCCTTCCGACGCAGCGATCATCGCCCCTTGCAGCATCGTCGTCGCATCACCAGCCGCATGAATGCCGGCCCGTGAGGTCTGCTTGCGCTCGTCGATGCGAACGAACCCGAGCTCGTCGAGCTCGAGCCCGAGGCGCGTGACCAGCTCGGTCTGCCGTTGCGGCGGATGCATGAAGAGCACCCCACGGGCGACCAGCTCCCCATCGTCCATCTCGACAGCCTCGAGCCCGCCACCGGAGTGCACGAGCGAGCGGATGCGTCGCTCGTCGATCCGGATGCCCACCCGCCCGAGTCGCTCGCGCGACTCGTCAGGCACCGCGAAGCGGCCCTCGGTGAACACGAGCAGATCGCTGGTCCATCCGAGCAAGAAGGGCGCCCACTCGAGCATGTCGAGCGAGCGCGCCACGACGCCGAAGGGCTGCTGACGATGCTCCCACCCGTGACAATAGGGGCACTGAAAGATCGACTTGCCCCACAGCTCGCGCACGCCGGGTAGCTCGGGCAGCTCGTCGATCATCCCGACGCAGAGCAGCACGCGCTTGGCTTCGAGCACGCTGCCCTCGTCCAACACGACGCGGAACTGGCCGATCTCGCCTTCGATCGCGACCACGCGGTCGCCACGAAGCTCGACGCTGGCGTACGCGGCGAGCTGCTCGCGGGCGATCCGACGAAACTCCGTGGGCGGCGTGCCGTCGCGGGTCACGAAGCCGTGCATGCGCTCGGCCGCGGCGTTGCGCGGCGGTCCAGCATCGCAGAGCACGACTTGCTTGCAGCCACGAGCGAGGACCAAGGCAGCGGAGAGCCCAGCGGGCCCTCCACCAATGATGGCGACATCATGAGGCATTGTTGGGTTGCTCTAACCCGCCGAGCAGAGCCCCGACAGGGGGCCGCTTTCGCGCAAATCGGCCGATGTTTGGGTCACCCGAGCACGGGCTCGCCGGAGAAGTAGAGCCACCGCCCGTCCTCGCGCACGAAGCTGCTGCGCTCGCTGAACGACACGTCCTTGCCATCGCGGCTGAGGTGAGCGGTGAAGGTCACCTCGCCGCGATCACCTTCCTCATGGCTGGCGAGGATCTCGAGCCCTTCGAAGCGGGTCGTCTGGCAGAAGCGCTGCACGTCGGCGGCCCAGCGCACGCGATCGTCTTCGTACTGCGGCCCGTCCGGGTGCGTGGTCGCGAGCACGTACTCGATCGCACCCACGGCATAGGCGGCGTAGCGCGAGCGCATCAGCGCCTCGGCGCTCGGGGCTGAGGTGCCGCCCTGATGGAGCGGCCGACAGCAGCGCTTGTACTTGTTGCCGGATTCGCACGGGCAGGCGGCGTTGGGGGAGAGGTCGGCCATGGCTGCTAGCCCGCCAGCGCCCCCGCGAGCACCGCCTCTGCGAACGCGCAGTGCATCGCGATGCCGCGCGCCATCATGCGCTCGTCGAGGACCATGCGATTGGAGTGCAGGCCGCAGCAGGAGCGGGGGTCGCCACCTTCACCGACCGGCGCCGCACCGAGCAGCGCCATCAGGCCGGGCACCTTTTGCAGCACATATGAAAAGTCTTCGGCGCCCATCAGCGGGTTCGGCATGGTCATCCACGCGTGCTCGCCGAACAGCGACTTGGCCAGCTGCTCGGCCAGCTCGACCTCCCGCTTGGTGCAGACGGTGACCGGGAACCCGCTCTCGATCTCGACCTCGGCGACGGTGCCATGGGCGGCGGCGATGTTCTCGACAACCCGGCGGATGCCGGCTCGAGCCTCCGCCCGAGTGTGCTCCGAGAGCGTCCGCAAGGTGCCCAGCATCGTCGCGGTCTCGGGGATGATGTTGTCGGTCGTGCCGGCCTGGATGCTGGCGATGGTGATCACCGCCGGGTCGAACACCGAGATCCGCCGCGTGACGAGGGTCGAGAGCGCGGTGACGATCTCGCAGGCGACCGGGATCGGATCGATCGCGTCGTGCGGCATCGAGGCGTGGCCGCCCGCGCCCTTGATCGTGATGCACAGCTCGTCCGACGAGGCCAGCAGCGGCCCAGGGCGGCTGCAGAACACCCCGCCCGGCATGTTCGGGGAGATGTGCAGGGCGAAGGCTGCATCGGGGAGCGGATCGATCAACCCGTCCTCGAGCATGTAGCGAGCGCCGTGCCAGCCTTCCTCGCCGGGCTGGAACATGAACATCACCGTGCCCGCCAGCTGGTTGCGCTTGGCGCTGAGCGCCTGGGCGGCGCCGACCAGCATGGCGACGTGCGTGTCGTGGCCGCAGGCATGCATCGCACCGCGGATCTCAGACGTGAACTCGAGCCCGGTGTCCTCGACCAAGGGCAGCGCGTCCATGTCTCCGCGCAGCAGCACCGTGGGTCCCTCGGCCGAGCCGCGCAGGATCGCCAGGACGCCGGTGGTCGATGAGCCTTGGCGGATCTCGAGCGGCAGGCCTTCGAGGGCTTGGAGCACCTTCGCGGTGGTCTTGGGCAGGTGGAGCCCGAGCTCGGGCTCCTTGTGGATCGCGCGGCGCAGCTCGATGGCTGCGGGGAGTTGGGCTTCGCCAGCGCTGATCCAGGTCTCGCGGTCGATGAGGGGGGCGTTCATGCAGACCTCCGCGCGGATGATCGCTCAAAGCCGGACGTCTGCCCACAGGATCCCGAGCGGAAACACGATCGCATCGAAGGGCTCGGCTCGGATCTCTTGATCGTCCCGGTAGGTCCCGATGTTGGTCCAACGACCTCGCTCGAGCCGAAGCACCTCGAGCGTGCGGACCAAGGGGTTGATGACCCAAGCATGACCGACACCTTCTCGCGCGTAGATCGGCAACTTGACCGCGCGATCGATCTGCTCGGTCGAGGGCGAGAGCACCTCGCAGATCCAGTCTGGGCGGGTCTCGAAGTAGGGGACGTTCGTGAGTGCGTCCATGGTCGTTCGTCGCCACCCTCCGAGGTCCGGGACCAACACGTCGCTGCCGAGGTGCAGCTCGGGCTCGTAGAGGATGATCCAGCCGCCCGGACCGCCCTTGCCGCGCTTGAAGGGAGGACCGAGCTCTTCGGCCACCGCCGTGGCAGCCGCGGCGTGGGGCGCTGCGGGGCGCGGCTGGAGATGCAGCTCGCCGGTCAGCAGCTCCGCGATCATGTGCTCGGGAGCGGCGAG
>CBFGLP010000297.1:0-7757 GCA_965649595.1 uncultured Myxococcales bacterium
GTGCCACGCGCGGCCGCGCGATAGCCTCGGATGAGCCCCCTTGGGGGCCAGACGGACGGCTGCGAACCCGAACCAGCCCACCGAGGTCGCGCAGCGACCTCGCGACTGCGAAGCGGTCGTGCGTGGCTGAGTGCACGACGCCTGCGGGGGGCAAAACCAGCCCGGGGCTAAACTAGCTGCTAAGTTCGAGCGAGCGTGACCGAGATCGGCAGCCGCGAGACGATCACCGCCGAGCAGATCGGTCTCGCTCGCCGCGACCCCCTGCCCTTCGACTTTCGTCCAGGCGCGCGACCGAGCCCGCTGGTCATCAGCTTCCCCCACATCGGCCTCGAATGGCCCGCCGAGCTCGGACCGCGTCCACAGGTCAGCTTTCCCCGCAACGCTGATCACGCAGTCGATCGCCTCTACCTGCGAGCGGAGCAGGTCGGCGCGGCGACCTTGCGCGCCCGCTGGTCGCGCTTGGTCGTCGATCTCAATCGTGCTCCCGACGACATCAGTCCTGATCTGGTGCCCGATCATCCCGCACCGCGACCGCGCCCAGCCTTGAGCGTCGCGCTCGTTGGCGGCGAGCGTCGCCCGATCCGGAACCGCGGCGTCGTGTGGCGGGCAGCGATCGGCAACATCCCGCTGCTCTCGCGCTTGTCCTACGCGGACTTTCGTCGTCGCATCGACCGCTATCACGCGCCTTACCATCGCGCGCTCGAGCTGCTGGTCGAGCGTCGGCGGCGACGGTTCGGCTACGCGATCGTGCTCGATGCCCACAGCATGCCCGGCACGGTCGCGGGGGATCTCGTGCTCGGGACCCGGCGTGGCCTCTCGTGTGCCAGCGAGATCACCGAGCGGATCGTCGCGTCGCTGGCTGGCCAGACCGAGTCACTGCGCGATCGCTTCGGCTCGAGCTGGCCGCTCTCGCTCGCCGTCGACGAGCCCTACCAAGGCGGCGAGGTCGTCACCCGCCTCGGCCAACCGGAGCTCAACGTCCACGCGCTGCAGCTCGAGGTCAGCCGGGCGATCTACATGGACGAGTATCGACTCGAGCTGATGCCCTTGCCCGATCCCGCAGGCCCGCGTCCGCGCGGGTCCGCGGCGGCTCGGCTCGCGGCCCTGACCTCGGCCATCGACGCGATGCTGGTCGAGCTCGCGTGCGAGCGCGAAGAGCTCGCCGGTCGAGCGGCCGCCGAGTGAGGCGCTCGGGCAGTTGAAGAGCTTCGTCGGCCCGCGAACGGCTGACCAGGCCATCAGGACCCGGAGCTCCGAGAAGGGCGCCTTCAGCGGCCCCCCACGCTCAGGGTGATCGGTGAGGGTTGGGCCTTGGCCGGTAAGCCAGATCGCACGAAGCTGCCGAACGAAGCACTCGGGAGTTTTCGACCGCCACATTGGCTGCCCGTCGACGATGCAGTTCCCTTGTGTGGTCTCGTTGCGTGACGCTACACTCAGCGACGGATCGCAGGGACGGACGTTGTCGAGGCTGCCGTCCCACTCGCCTCACCTCACACCGGTTCGATGATCGAGCCATCCCGTGAGGTCGGACCCAGAGTCAGCCTCACACAGGCGGCTGAGGATCCAAGACCCCCAGGACGACGAAAGGACTCGCGGCAGTGAACCACGCGAACAAAGAAGCGGATGCCTTTGATGACCTGCTCGGTCAGCTCGTCGACGAACTGGCGATGACGCCAGCGGCCGAGCCCGAGCCCGAGCCCGTTCCCGAGCCGGTGCATACGCCGGCCGCCAACGATGCACCCGCCGTCGGTGCCGTCGATGCGGCCGCGGTCGCTCCTCCGCAGAAGAGCAACGCGGTGCTGATCGCGGGCATCATCGGCGGCGCAATCGTGGTCGTCGGCCTCGCGGCGATCATGTTGCTCAAAGACTCGGACAAGAAAGACGACACCGTCGCCCAGAACGACGAGAAGGCCGACAAGGCCGACGACAAGACCGACGCTGCCAAGAAGGCTGAAGAGCCGCTGCCGCAGCCGCCCGGTGCCACGCCTCCGGTCGCTGGTCAGCCGGGCCAGCCCGTGCCGGGTCAGCCGGGCGTCGCCGCGGTCCCTGGTCAGCCGGTTCCTGGTCAGCCGGGCGCCGCAGTCCCTGGTCAGCCGGGCGTCGCCGCAGTCCCTGGTCAGCCGGGCGTTGTCGATCCCGCCGCGGCGCCGGTCGATCCTGCCGCTGCCGACGCTGCGGCGGCTGACAAGAAGAAGACCGTCAAGAAAAAGAAGAAGTCTGGTGGGACCAAGACCGGTGGCACCACCGGCGGATCGACCAAGAAGGACGACTTCGAAGATCTGTGATCCGGGTGCCGCGTAGGCTGTCCTGTGTCGCTCGGTCAGCTCTCGACCCAATGGGTTGACCGAGCCTTTCACCACGCTGCGTCTGTCCGTTTCGGCGCCCTCCGGGTGCTGATAGCCCTCCAACTCTCGACCTTCGACTCGGCCGCTTCGGCCGAGCACCCCGCATAGCCAAGATGATGCGCCGCTTCCGAGTCCCCGTTGCCCTGGTCCTGTCCCTCTCCCTCCCTGGCGTCGCCTTCGCGCAGGTGCCCCCGCCTCCGAGCGAGCCCGCGGCTCAGCCTGCGGTCGACGAGTCGATCTCGTCCAACTCGGCCAACATGACCGAGGAAGAGAAGACCAACCGCGCCAAGGAGATCTACACGCAAGCCGAGGGCCTCGCGGCCGAGGGCAAGTGGGCGGAGGCAGTGCCGCTCTACGAAGAGGCCTACTACCTCGTCCCGGGCAAGCACGGCTTCGCGCACAAGGTCGGTGTCGCGGCCTGGAACTCGGGCGACTGCAACAAGGCCGACGTCTACCTCAAGCACTTCTTGCAGTACGCGGATCCCGAGAAGAACGCCGACAAGATGGCCGAGGCCAAGCAGATCCTCGGTGAGATCTCGATGTCGGGCTGCGCGACCGCGACCACGACCAACAACACGACCAACACCACCGTCACGCCGACCGAGGAAGAGAACCCGCTCGCCGGTGAGCAGAGCACCCGCGAAGGTCGCCAGCAAGAAGCGGCCAAGGCTCGTCAGGACAAGAAGGACGAGAAGCGCGGCCTCTTGCTCGGTGGTGCGGTCCTCACTGGTCTGGGCGCGGCGGGTGTGATCATGGGCGCCACTACGCTGGGCATCGCGTCTGGCACCGCCGACAAGCTGGCCAGCCTCTCGTCGAACGCGACGAACACGGGCTTCCCGACCGGCGACTACTCGTGCCGCAACACCAGCGAGCCCTGCCCCTTCGACGAGGAGACCAAGCTCAAGACCATGAACACGCTCTCGTACGTCGGCTTCGGCGTCGGCGGAGCGGCGCTCATCACCGGTGTCGCGTTGATCGCCATCTACGCGGTCAACAAGAAGAAGCGCGGCGGCGCGACCGAGTCCCAGCCTGCCGAGGGCAAGGCAGGCGTCGAGCTCAGCGCTTTCGGGCCCATGCTCCTGCCCGGTGGTGGCGGTGGTGCAATGGCCGGGCTACGTTTCTGAGCTTTGAAGGCACGTGACGACGAACGCGCCACGATCGCGGCGCGACTGGGGCGCGAGCTGGGGACCCTCG
The DNA here is from genome assembly GCA_965649595.1 of uncultured Myxococcales bacterium. Classification (GTDB taxonomy): domain Bacteria; phylum Myxococcota_A; class Polyangia; order Nannocystales; family Nannocystaceae; genus Plesiocystis. The sequence goes on from CBFGLP010000297.1 coordinate 3,540, forward strand.
GGGTTCGACAGCCCGCGCCCATCGTCTTGGCCTACCCGAGCCCCTATCGGGTCGGGATGTCGAGCCTCGGCTTCCAGACGCTCTACCGCCTGCTGCACGAGGAAGGGCTCGGCTGCCACCGCGCGTTCTTGCCAGACGCCTGGGAGCCGATGGCGCTCCCCTGGCCGCAGCCGCGTCGAGCGATCCTGAGCTACGAGGACGAGCGACCTATCTCCGACTATCGGATGATCGGGATCTCGGTCGCGTACGAGCTCGAGATCAGCGGGGTGATCCGGCTGCTCGAGGGATCGGGCATCCCCCTGCTCGCGGCCGATCGCGGGCCCCGAGATCCGATCATCATCGCTGGTGGCCCGCTGACCAACAGCAACCCGAGCGTGTTGCTGCCCTTCGTCGATCTGCTGATCGTTGGCGAAGCCGAGGATCTGCTGCCCGCCGCAGTCCGGACGATCCTCGACACCCCCGGTCGCGCAGCAGCGATCGACGCTGTCGCCGGCACCCTCCCCCACACGATCCGCGGCGAGCTCGAGCCCGGCCACTTCGAGGCGCTGCCGAGCATGGCCAACGCGCCCGAGCGCTACCTGCCGGCTCGCTCGGCGATCGTCACGCCCGAGACCGAGCTCTCGGACATGTTCCTGATCGAGCCCGAGCGCGGCTGCTCGCGTCGCTGCACCTTCTGTGTGATGCGCGGGGCGACGACCGGGGGCATGCGGCTCTTGGATCTCGAGACGCCGCTCTCGCTGATCCCCGATCACGCCAAGAAGGTCGGGCTGGTCGGGGCGGCGGTCACCGATCACCCGCAGCTCGAGCAGCTCGTCGCTCGGATCGTCGAGCGAGGCAAGGGCATCGGCATCTCGAGCCTGCGCGCCGATCGGCTCACGCCCTCGCTGCTGAGCAACCTGGCCGCGGGCGGCTATCGGACCATCACCGTCGCGTCTGACGGGATCAGCGAGCGCATGCGAAAGGTGCTCGACCGCAAGATCAGCGAGCAAGACCTGCTGCGCGCGGCTCAGCTGATCAGCGCCGCCGGCTTTCATCGCATGAAGGTCTACGAGATGATCGGAGCGCCGGGCGAGCGCGACGAGGACGTCGACGAGCTGATCCGCTTCGCGCTCGAGCTGAGCAAGATCGTCCGGCTGACGCTGACCTTCTCGACCTTCACGGCCAAGCGGAACACCCCGCTCGACGGCCAGCCCTTCTTAGGCATCAAGCCGGCCGAGGATCGGCTGAAGAAGATCCGCGCCGGGCTCAAGGGCAAGGTCGAGCTGCGACCGCAGCCGCCCAAGTGGGCGTGGGTCGAGTACGTGCTCGCGCAGCGGGGACCGGAGGTCGGGCGCGCGGCGATCGAGGCCGTGCACGCGGGCGCGAGCTTTCGTGACTGGGTCCGCGCGTTCGATCGGCTCTCGCCCACGAGCGAGCGCCCCTTGGTGTTCGGCGACGAGTGGCTCGCGGCGAGGCGGCAAGGCAAGGCGGCCGAGCGCCCGCGCTTGCCGGTCGTCCCCTGATCTGATCCGCGCCGAGGTCAGTCGTGACCGAGCCGCGTCCGCAAGAGCTCGTGGTAGGCAGGGATCGCCGCGACCACGGCCTCGTGGGTGGGGTGCATGCGCTGGCGGGCGAGCTCGATCCGCTCGGGCTGCGCCGCGATGATCCGCTCGGTTCGTCGCTCGAGCACGACGAGCCAGACCTGCGCCGAGACTCCCAGGACGACGAGCACCCATCCGAGCGCGGGCACGCGAGGTCCAAGGCGCACGATCACCGTCATGCCCACCATGAGCGGGAGGCCGACCACGAGCATGCTCATCAGCGGGACCCGGATCGGCAGCCCGCGTCGCGCGACCGCGCCCGCCCAGGCATCGGGATCGAAAGGCAGGCTCATCGCGATCGAGAGCCGCTCCCCATCCATCACGGTCGAGGTCACCTGGGGATCGATCCACGCTGCCATGTGCAACAGCAGGGTCGGCAGCACGGCGAGCACCAGCGCCACCGTCAAGCGGACCCGCCAGCGCCGAGCTTCGGGGTCAGGGAGCTCGAGCAGCCAGCGGTGCAACCAGACCACGCCCGGCAAGAGCAGCGGCATCGCGTCGAGCAGCTTGCGCGGACCAAAGGCGGTGCCGCCCGTCCAGGTCCGCGTGCCAAGCACGGTGTAGGGCTCGATCTCGCGAGTGCCCGCGTCCAGCCACACCTGCACGGCGAAGAGCAACAAGAGCAGCAGCGCTCCGACCCGTCGCTGGGCCGTGCCGATCGCCAGCGCCAACACCCCGAGCACCAGCACCGGGCACCAGACCAGCGCGCCGTGGTGGGTCGAGAGCAAGAACGCCCGCAGGTGCAGCGTGACGTCGCCCGAGACAGCACGCAGGCCTTCGCCGTACATCCACGCGTGGAGCTGCAGGTTGAGCGTCGCCCACGGGAGGAACACGAGCGCCGCGATGACGCCGTGCCCGAGCCACAGACGCAGCCGAGCCGAGCGCTCGAGCCCCTGCCCGACCCACCAGCGCTCGTGGGCGACCAGCAGCGCGAGCGGGGCGAGCTGCGGACGGATCGCGCAGGCAAGCCCGGCTAGCGCGGCGAGCTCGATCGCGGGTCCGACCCCGCGCGCTCGGGCAGCGATCGGATCGCTCTGCGCCCGCTCGATCGCCGAAGCCCAGCGGCAGATCAGCAGCGTCACGACCAGGGCGCCCCACAGGTGCGGGCGCATCGGGGCCTCGGTCGCGTAGTAGAGCAGCGGGGTTCCGAGCAGCAGCGCGAGCGTCGCTAGGCTCGCCATCACTGGAGCGGTCCGCTCGCGCAGCCACGTCCACACGAGCCACAGCAACGCGCCCAGCACGATCAGCGCCCAGGTTCGCAGGCCGAGCAGCGGGATCGTCCAGGTCGCCGCTCGGTCCGAGACCCCCTCACCGACCAAGAGCAGGCCAGCAGCGCGACCCAGCCACCAGCCGGGCGCCTGCAGCACGATCGCGCCGATCGGCCAGTGATTGGAGACCAGCCCGCGCTCGGTCACGAACGCGAACAAGGGCGACATCCCGAGCGCCTGGTACTCGTCGTCGTAGAGCAGGTCGCCTTCGACGAAGATCCCCTGCAGATGCGCCAGCATGCCGGCTCCATCGGCGTTGTCGCTCGGAACGTTGAACCAAGGCGCCACGACCGCCAGTCCGACCAACACGAGCATGAGCACGAGCAGCCCCCGTCGTGCTCGGAATGGCGGCCCGGCATCGCCCGTATGTTGCGAGCTCGGCGTGCCTGGATGATAGCGTGATCCCAGCCCGCCCCGCGCCGCTCCTTCGGTCCGCCCCGCGCCATGTCCACCCCCGTCGCCCTGCTCTTGGCCCGCACGATCCACGGCTTGTTCGCGATCGAGCCAGGCCCCACCGCCGACGAAATCGAGCTTCGACCAACCGAGGTGGCCTATGTCGAGGCCGAGTGGGTCGAGACGGTGATCCGCGCCCGCCCTTGGGTCCCCAACAAGCGAGTGGCGACGATCGCCGACGGCACGCGCCTGGTCGTGCGGGGGGTCGTCGACAGCCGCGACAAGGAGGGCTGCGAAGGAAAGCCCTGGTACGCCGTGTGGCCGTTCGGCTTCGTGTGCTCGCTGCACGTCCGCCCGACCGACCGTGGGCCCGAGCCGGGCCTCTCGCCCGAGGTCGCCCCCGGCCGTCGGGTCCCCCACGTCTATGCCTACGTGACGGGCGACGGCGTCCCCTACTACGCCAGCTACGCGGACATCGACGCCGGGGTGCCGACGCGACCGCTGACCAAGGGCATGAGCTTGGTCGTCGCCAACGACGTCGAGTACGACGGCCGCGAGTGGATCCAGACGGGCGACGGTGCGCTGGTGCCCCGGGAGGGCATCCGCTACGGCGGCCAGGGCAGCGAGTGGGCCGGGGTCGAGATCAACGGTCGCTTTACCGGCCCGAGCTTCGCGTGGACCTTGGTCGACAAGGGCACGCCCGTCCGTCGAGCGCCCGATCCCCAGGCCGAGACGGCTACCAAGCTCGGGCTGCGCTCGCGCGTGCCCTTGCTCGAGCGCCGCGAGGTCGCCGAGCGGACGTTCTGGCGCGTCGGCGCGGACCTGTGGATCGATGCCGCCCACCTCGCCGAGGTCCACTTGCACGCCGAGCCGCCGCGCGACGTGCTGGCGGGACCCTCGGGCGCCGGAGCCAAGAGCAACGACCAGTGGATCGACGTCGACCTCGGCGAGCAGACGCTGGTCGCCTATCGCGGCGG
>CBFGLP010000298.1:0-2914 GCA_965649595.1 uncultured Myxococcales bacterium
CGCGCCCTTCGGCGGCGGCGATTGGTCGATCGCGAACCCGATCAGCGAATTCACCGGAGCGATCGTCAAGAAGCAGCCGTTCATCAAGGCCACGGTCGGAGCCGACTACACGATCGGCAAGCACGTGTACGTGCAGGCCCAGTACCTGCGCGGCTTCATCGACGACTTCGGGGCCGGCAACATGGGCAACTACCTAGTTGGCGGCACCGACCTGGTGTTCTTCGGCCGCCATCTGATCTTCCGCTTCTTCGCGGTCACCGACTTCCCGCGCAACAAGGACGATCGCGCCAGCGCCGTGCTCGCGCCGAACATCATCATGGTCCCGCCTTGGGGCTACACGACCTTCGAGCTCGGCGGGTTCGCGTTCCTCGGCCGCAACGACACCAAGTTCGGCCAGACGGCGACGGGCTCTTCGATCGTCTATCTGAAGGTCACCGGCGCGTTCTGATCCGACGGGCTTCGTCGGCCCCTCAGCCGCGGCTGGCTACGAAGCCCTTCAGCAACGGCCAGCGGCGAGCCGCGGCGAGGTAGGCGTCGAGGCTCGCGGACAGCTTCTCGCCATCTTTCGCCCCGATCGGCTCGGCGAGCTCGATCGTCAGCGACTCGAGCAAGCGGGCCGAGGTCGTGCCCAAGAAGCACAGCACCTGACCGAGCTGCTCCCGATTGCTGACGCGGAAGCGAGCCGCGCGGACGAAGCCGAGCCGCCACTCGAGCTCGACCGACTCCACCGGTAGCGGAGCCAGCCCTCCGGTCAGCTCGCGGGCGTGGCGTCGGATCAGCTCGGCCGCCTCCGCGTGGGCGCCATGGTGGTGGAGCATGATCAGCTCGCCCCGCGGATCACCGCGCTGAGAGAGCGCGTCCGCGTAGATGAGAAAGGGCTCGACCGCATGCGGGTCGGCCTCGAGCTCCGCCTCGAGCGGCGCGAGCGATTGGATGGGCTCGGCAGGCTCGAGCCCACCGCTGGGCTCGGCGTCGAACGAGCCCATCCACAGATCGCCGGCGTCATCGACCACGAACGCGAGCAGCTCGTCATGCGAGCCGGTTGCGAGCACGCACGCCCGGGCGCTTCGGCCCTCCGGCAGCGCACACGCGCTCCATCGTGTCGAGCCAAACGTCGCGGCCCACAGCACGCGGTTGCGCTCCCAGACCGTCAGATGGCGGTCTTCGGCCCGGCCAGGCTGATGAAGCCGGGCCGGAGCAAACGCGATCCAGCCGAGGTCCCACGTGCGCAGCAGCCCGCCACCGCTCGCGGGGATCTGGCATGGCGTCCGCTCGGCGCTGACGAGGTCGAGCCAGCCGAGCTCGCCTTCCTCGATGATCAACGCCCGCGGAGCTCGACAGAAGCTCCCTGCATCGAAGCTCGGCACCAGGCAGGCTCGCTCCCCGAGCGGGAAGCTCCGCACGAGCCCGGCGCTCGACCACAGCTCGATGCCCGCTCGCCGAGCCACGACCTTGTAGTGGTCGACGGGGATCCGGGCTGGTGGCAAAAAGCTGGTCGGCTCGTAGATGTTGAGCTGGTGCTCGGGCTCGCTCGCGCTCGCCGGCCAGCTCTGCCGCCAGACCTCGGTCGTCGACTCGAGCTGGCCCGACTCGACATCGAAGCGCTCGATCTCGATGTAGGGGTTGCCGCTGATCGCCGTGCTCGCGATGGCCAGCCTGCCCTGCTCGTCGAAATCGATCGTGTGGGTGCCCTCGCCGTACTCGAACAGCCCGTAGAGATCGAGCCCGTGCCCGAAGCTCCTGACCAACGCGCCGGTCTCGAGGTCGACCACGAAGGTGCTGCGGTCCAGCACCGCCAGCCATCGAGCGTCTGGGTGCAGGGCGAGCCGGGAGATGTGGTCGGGCGAGATCAGCAAGGACCACTTGTCATCGGTTCGCCCGTGGAACCACTCGACGCTACGGCCGGTCCGCCGGTTGACGATCTCGAGCGGCATCCACCACGACAGGTGGGGCGCGTGGTCGAGGATCGATGCCCGCACGGCTTGGCTCGCTGCTAACGACGCCGACGCATCGTCGTCGTCCTCGTCGTCCTCGTCATCTTCGTCCTCGTCGTCTTCGTCATCTTCGTCTTCGTCGTCCCTGGACCTCTCGGGATCGAAGTCGCCGTCGAGCGCGACACCGAGCTCGAGCTCTCGCAGCACAGCACCGGTCCACGGATCGATGATCCGCAGGCTTGGCTGCGGACCGGGGATCAGGGCGATCACCTGGCGACCGTCGGGGTGCAGGAGCACCGCGCGAGCCTCGTCGCAGGACAGCTCGAGGGGCAAGCGGGTGGGTTCGGGCGCGAGCCCGAACAACTGGACCCGACCCTCGGGATCGTTGACCGCGACGAGCTTTCCCGTGGCGGAGCACGACAGCGCGACCGCCGGTCCGACGGCGGCGATCTTCACGAAGGGCCGCGGCTCGATGTCGAGGCTCACTGGAGCTTGCCGATCAGGTCATCGACGAGCGCGCGTTGGTCCTCGGGCAGGTCCTCGGACATCTCGCCGAGCAGGTCGGCGACCAGCTCGTGCAGCTCCTCGGGGGCGTCGAGCAACGCCGCCTCGAAGCGAGCGGCGCTGTCGTCCGGACCACCGCGCGTGTTGAGCAGCCGCATGATCATCGCAAAGCCCCACTCGGGCGCGTCCTCGTAGAGCCGCGGGAACGCGTCGAAGAGCGCCCGAAAGTACGCCGGCTCGGACAGCCGCTCGAGCGCGGCGAGCAGGTGCGTGCGGAGCTGGAAAGGATCGCCGTCGCGGTCGAAGAGCGCGAGCAAGGCGGACGCAGAGGAGGCGTCGTCTTCATCGATGCGACGCAGCGCCCGACGCAGCTCGCGGGCGCGGGCGCGGGCGATCTCGTATTGCGCGAAGACCTCGGAGATCTGCTTCAGCAGCGGGGCGTGGGGGGACTCCTCCTCTTCTTCTTCCTCTTCTTC
>CBFGLP010000299.1:0-3706 GCA_965649595.1 uncultured Myxococcales bacterium
GCAAGGACGAGACCCGCACCCGTGCATGGGCGGCCAATGTCATCCTCGTGGCGCAGTATTTCAAGGTCGACCCCGAAACGCTGATCATTGCGCTCGGGACTACGTGCGGATGGTCCTCGCGTCTGCCAACCAATCACTCGCCAAGGAGCTAGCCATGGAACTTCGACAGGAATATGGGATCGGTCCAATCGAACGCTCGAGCTACATGTTCATCGAGGGGAAGGCCGAGGGGAGGGCCGAAGGGAGGGCCGAGGGGCTGGCCGATGGGATCCGAGCCATCCTCCGCTCCCGCGGTCTGTCTCTACCCAAGCGTGTGGACAAGGCCCTCACCGCATGCAACGACCCCGCACGGCTCACGCAGGCGTTGATCCGAGCCCAACGAGCCGAGCGCTCCACCGAGCTACTCGAGCTGCTCCGATCCGCCGCCTGACGAACATTCACCCGAGCACAAAGAGGGCGCCGAACCGAGCCCGGCGCCCTCCTGTAGCCGACCTGAATGATGCCGAAGGGCTCATGGCCACTGGGCACAGCGCTTTCAATGACTCGACTCCCCCAGTTTTCGAGAAGAAAGGCGACGAAGCGGGCTGCCAGAGAATAGTACTCGCCAGGCGGGATGCCTGGCCTACCACGTCGGCGGCTTGCCGCACATCGCCTGACGCTTCGGCTGCGGTTGCGTGGTTGGTCCAGCGTTGATCGCTGACCGCTCGAAGGGGTCGGGTACTTGCACGAGGGCTCTCGGCATGGGTCATGGTGTGCAGAGTCCGCGGTGTCACTGGTCGAGGATGTTCACGCGGGTCTACACTCGAGAAAGCTGCTCAGAGCAACTGCTGGTACACGCCGACCACCGCGTCGGCCACCTGCTGCCAGTAGTCGGTCCGCACGTCGATGTCCTGCTCGATCTGCACCCCACCGGTCCCACCCACGGTCATCCAATTGACGATGTTGTCGGGCGAGTCGCCGTCGTAGTGGTCCATCGCGGCGGCGACGGTGACCGATATCTTCGAGTCGTCGAGCGCAGCCGCGATCGCGTGTCGGATCTGTAGCTTGAGCTCGAGCGGCGCGTTGCCGCCGATCAGCACGCCACCACCCGTGCTCATGCCGTGAAACGACACCGCATGGGCGAAGCCGCGGCTGGCGATCGTTGCCAATTGCGGGAAGCTGCGCGGGCTGATCGCGGTGCTGGTGATGTGCCAGCGCTCGTGGGCGCCTCCGCCCGCCTTCCAGCCCTTGCAGATCCACGCGCTGGTTCCGAGCCCAGCGAGGCTCGCTCGAACGTGCTCGGCCTGCAGATCCGTATAGAGCTCGATCGCGCCGCCGTGGGGCGCGAAGACGATCAAGCGGGTGTTGCTGCCGTCGTCGACGAGGCGCTCGACGAATTCGTTCGCCGCCTCGGCCTGCGCGTCGGTCAAGCCCTCGGCGACGACCGGGATCCGCAGTGTGCCCGAAAAGGCCTTCGAGGTGCCGAGCCGCAGACGGCCTTGGAGGCCCACGCGGACCTGGTCCGGATCGTCGGCGTTGCGAAGCTCGCCGACGGTGTAGAGCGCGTACTCGCTGTCGTTGCGAATGATCCGGACCTGGTCCCCGACCGCGACGACCTCATCGAACGATTTGGGGATCGAGCAGAGCCGATCGTCGGAGCCGACCGACTTGGACTGGATGGAGAGCGTCCGAAGCACCTGAATCGACAAGCTGGCCGCGCCGGCGAGCTGCGGCGGGGCAACGTCTCTTTGGGCCTCGGGATCGATCTCGGCGCCGCGTAGGTGTACGGATTCGGCGTCGTCGCAGCCCTGCGCGAGCAGAGGCAGACCACCACCGAGCGCGAGCAAGAACTCGCGCCGATCGATTCGGAGATCATGGGGGAGGGGGGCCGTGGTCCTATGTTTCATGACAACTCTGATGCACGATCGGCTGGACCGGAGTGAATGCAGGCCAGCTGGTTGGCGCCGCTAGCACTCTGCTAGGCCGTGATGATTCGAAAGTCGCGGGCCAGCAAGCATATGTGGCACCGTCGGACGTCCAGCGATTCGTGCCCGGTCGCGGTCACGCGCCTCGCTCGTGCCCGCTCGCCTGCCGGTGGGGCGCGACGAACCAGCGGGTAGATTCTAGCAGGTAGCGCCTAGCACTCTAACCCTCGTCAGGGCGCTCTCCCCCTGCTCCAGTTACTCTAGCTGCGACACTCAGAGCATCTGTTGAAACACGCTGACCACCGCGTCGGCGATCTCTCTCCAATATTCGATTCGCACGTACATGTCCTGCTCGATCTGGATCCCGCCCTCGCCGTCCTCGGTGAGCCAATTGACGATGTTGTCGGGCGAGTCGCCGTTGTATTGGTCCATCGCGGTGGCGACCGCGACCGACACGTCGGGGTCCTCGATCGCCGCGATGATCGCTTGGCGGAGCTTCTTTTTGAGCACGAGGGGCGCGTTACCACCGATCAGCACGCCGCCCGACTTCATGCCGTGGAACGACACCGCATGAGCGAAGCCGCGGTTGGCAATCGTCGCCAAGCGCGGGAAGCTGCGCGGGCTGATCGCGGTGCTGGTCACGTGCCAGCGCTCGTACGCGCCACCGCCGGCCTTCCAGCCCTTGCAGATCCACGAGCTCGGCTCGAACTGCGCGAGCTTGGTCCGCACGCGCACGGCTTGGCGATCGGTGTTGGCCTCGATCGCGCCGCCATGGGGAGCGAGGACGATCAGGCCGGTGTTGTGACCGTCGTCGACGAGGCGCTCGACGAACTCGTTCTTCTCCATCGCCTCTGCGTCGGTCAGGCCCTCGGCGACGACCGGAATCCGCAGCGTGCCCGAGAAAGTCTCCGAGGTGCCGAGCCGCAGGCGCCCGGCGAGGCACAGGCGAACGTCGTCGGGGTTGTCGGCCTTGCGCAGCTCGGCGACGGTATAGAGCGCGCGCTGGCTGGACTTGCGGGTGATTCGGACCTGATCGCCGACCGCGATGACGCCGCTGAACGACTTGGGCACCGAGCAGAGCCACTCGTCTTCGGCGACCGGCGTGTTGTCGAGCGACCGGATCACCTCGATCGACAAGCTGGCTACCTCGGCCGGGACCGTCTGGGGGAGAATTGGTAGTGGCTCGATCAATGGCTCCCCAGCGGCGAGCTCGGCGTCGCGCAGGTGCGTGGGCTCGGGCTCGCCGCAGCTCTGCGCGAGCAGGGGCAGGCCGCCACCGAGCGCGAGCAAGAACTCGCGTCGACCCATCTCGACGTCAGCGGGGGAACGAGGCTTGGACGAGCGCTTCACGATTGCTCCGGTACGACTCCTCCGATCACCTCTCCTCGATTATAGCAGCTGCAGGAACACGTTGATCACTGCATCGGCGACCGTCTTCCAATGTGTGAGTCGTACATCGAGCCCCTGCTCGATCTGGACTCCGCCGACCCCGCCAGCGGTAATCCAATTAACGACATTCTCTGGCGAATCGGCGTTGTAGGGATCTGCCATCAGCGCGACGTCGACCGCGAACTCCGAGGGGTCGATGAGCGAGAGGATCTCGAGCTGGATCCGTTGCTTGAGATCATAGGGCGCCTGCCCGCCGATCAAGATGCCGCCCTCGGCCATGCCATGAAAGGACACGGCATAGGCGAAGCCTCGGTCTGCGATCGTCGCCAAGCCTGGGAAGCTGCGCGGGCTGATCGCGGTGCTGGTGATGTGCCAGCGCTCGTGGGCGCCTCCGCCCGCCTTCCAGCCCTTGC
>CBFGLP010000300.1:0-9994 GCA_965649595.1 uncultured Myxococcales bacterium
TGTCGACGGGAGAGATCGCATGAAATCAACGCACAAATATGGGCTAGCAGCGTTGGGCTCGTTCCTGTTGGGCTCGTTCCTGTTGGGCTGCCTGCCCGCTGCGAGTATTTCCACCAACCCGATCTCGGGCAATGTCGTGTACTTCAACGGCACCTCGTTACGCGAGTGTGCCCCAGCGGGGGGCGAGTGCTCGAAGCCGGTGACGCTCGACTTCAAGCCGGTGGCGATCGCTCAGACCTCGAACAGCAAGATCGTCTTGCTGGCCAAAGACCACATCAAGATATGCGATAATCCGACCAGCTGCTCGGTCAGGATGGATCTCCCCTTCGACGACGCCGCGGACGTCGCCGTGGGGCCCGCCGACAAGCCGCTCGTGGTGTCGAGGACGGGCAAGATCGCAATCTGTGACGGTGGGACCTGCAGCCTGGTCCCGTGACAGTGGGACCGATAGCTTGGTTTCTTGCCTGAGCTGAAGGCCGCGAAGCGGCCGCTACAGGAAAGCCCGGATCAATTCGTTGACCCGCGCCGGCTTCTCGAGCGTGACCCAGTGAGTCGCGTCGGGGATGTGCTCGATTCGGACATTCGGGACGTATTGCTCGATCCCCTCGAGCCCCGAGGGCAGCAAGAAGGGGTCGAGGTCGCCCCAGATGATCAGGACCGGCGCGGCGACGCGCAGCTGCTCGGGCCGCAGATGGTCGAGCAGGTTGCTGCCGCCGCGGCCGCCCTGGCCGTCGGGCGGACCGAGCTCGGCGGCGCGATAGAAGTTGAGGCCGGCCGTCAGGTGGCCGCGGTCCATCATGATCGCCCGCCACTGCGCCTCGTCCTCGGCCGAGATCAGGGCCCCGTGCGCGCGAGCGTCCCCGAACACCGCTTGGTCGATGAACGCTCCACCATCGGCGAGCAGCATGTCTTCGCCCGCGCCACGAAAAGCCAGCATGTAGGCGCTCGCTTGCTGCTGGGCCGGGTTCTCGCGCAGGTCTCGGTTGAACAGCGCCGGGTGGGTGATGTCGATCGCTACGTACTTGCTGACCCGCTCGGGGTGACGCAGCACGAACGACCAGCCGATCAGCGCTCCCCAGTCCTGCGCGACTAGGGTCACCCGCTCGAGCCCGAGATGATCGAGCAGGCCGAGCACGTCACCGACCAGCGCCTGGATCCGGTAGTGCTCGACACCCTCGGGTCGTCCGCTCTGGTTGGCCCCGCGCATGTCGGGGACCACGACGCGATGCGTGGGCGCGAACGCGGCGATCTGTTGCTTCCACACGCCCCAGTACTCCGGGAAGCCGTGCAAGAAGACGATCGGATCACCGCTGCCCGCGGTGACGTAGTGGAGACGAATCCCGTTGATGTCGGCGAAGTGGTGCTCGGTCATCTGCGCTGGTCGAGCATACCCATGTGCGGGCTAGACGCCTGGTGAGAAGCCTCCAGACTCCATCCATGGCTAGAATGAGATTCTAGAATCATATTCTACTCGTGTCTGCCGGGGCCGAGCACCCACGCCGTCGAGTGATCCTCGAGGCGGCGTTGCGCGTGCTCGAGCGCAGCGGGCTCGAGAGTATGAGCGTGCAGGCCTTGGCCGAGGAGTCCGGCGCCTCCGTCGGCAGCATCTACCACCACTTCGGCAGCATCGGTGGCGTGCTCGGGGCGCTATACGTCGAAGGGCTCGCGTCGTTTCGGGTGACGCTGCTCGAGGTGCTCTCGCGGACCGAGGGGGCGCAGGCCAAGGTCGAGGCGACGGTCGTCACATTCCTTTCGTGGTGCGAGGCCAACCCGACCTGGGCGGGCTTCTTGTTGCGTGGCCGCGGGCATCCGGGCGTGCGCGCGGTCGAGGCCGAGATCCGCGAGACGACCCGCGAGTTCGCCCGCGAGCTGGCCACGCACTTTCGGCCGCACGTAAAGGCCGGCGAGATCGAGCAGCTCCCAGGCGAGCTCTACGGGCCACTGCTCACCGGCGCGGCCGAAGAGCTGGTCCGGCAGTGGCTTGGGGGTCGCAGCGAGCACCGGCCCAGCGATCACGCGGCCTTGCTGGCGCGGCTGATCTGGAAATCCCTACGCGGTCCATCGAGCACATCGGGAGAAGAGCCAACATGAGCAGCGTGGTGCAGACCTATGAGCGAATGGCGAGCTGGCCGGGTGGGCGTCGGCTCTTCTCTTGGGTGCTCGGCCGCAAGGTGCCCTACACGGGCACGATCCACCCGCAGGTGCTGACGCTCGAGCCCGGCCACGCGATCGTGCGGATGCAAGATCGTCGCAGCGTCCGCAATCACCTCGGCAGCGTGCACGCGGCCGCGCTCGGCAACCTCGGGGAGCTGGTGTGCAATCTCGCGCTGTCTTCGCTCCAGCCGGCCGAGGGCAGGTGGATCGTGCTCGGGATGGACATCGTCTACCTCCACAAGGCTCGAGGTCCGATCGAGGCCGAGGCTCGGGTCGAGGCGATCGACTGGCAACTAACTGCCGATGCCCGAGGCGAGTTCGTGCTCCGCGACATGCCGGGCGAGGTCGTGGCCCGCGGGGCGGTCCGCTGGCGGGTCGGCCCTCGCGAAGCAAAGGTGAGGGAGGAAGCCCAATGAGCGGGATGCCGAGTGGTAAGGCGAGCGAGAGCTTGGCGGGGCGCAGCGCGGCGATGACGATGGAGGAGCGGGTCGAGCTGGACGTGTCGGTCGGTACGCTGATCCGCGTCGTCGCCAAGGACGGCGTCGAAGAGGTCGCGTTCATGCACGACAGCCGCCGCGCTCGCGCGGCCGTGCTGGTGATGCCCGCGATGGGGGTCGAGGCGCGCTACTACGAGCAGCTCGCCGAGCAGCTGATCTTCTCGGGCTTCGCGGTCGCGCGGGCCGAGCTGCGCGGGCACGGGGCCAGCCCGGTCCGCGCTGGTCGGGGCATCGACTTCGGCTACCGCGAGCTGGCCGAGCACAGCATGCCCGCGCTGGTCGAGGCCGTGCGCGAGCGCTGGCCCGAGCTCCCGGTGATCGTGCTCGGGCACAGCCTCGGCGGTCAGGTTGCGACGCTCTACGCGAGCCTGCCCGAGGCCGAGATCGACGGGCTCGTCCTGGTCGCGAGCGGCTCGGTCCACCACCGCGGCTGGCCGTCCGGAAAGCAGCTGCGGGTCCTCGTGGGCACGCAGCTCTACGCGATGATCGCCCGCACCTGCGGGTTCTTCCCCGGGGAGAAGGTCGGCTTCGCGGGCCGTGAGCCCCGCAAGCAGATGCTCGACTGGGCCCACAACGCTCGGACCGGCCGCTGGCGCCTGCAAGGCAGCGAGCGCGACTGGGATCGCGCGCTCGCCCGCGTCAGCCTGCCGGTGCTCGCGATGTCGCTCGATGGCGACGAGTTCGCCCCGCACGGGGCGGTCGATCGCCAGCTCGGCAAGCTCGAGAGCGCGAAGATCGAGCGGGTCCGCTTCGAGCGTGACTCGAGCCCGCCGGAGCTGCTGCACCACTTCCGCTGGGCCAAGCAGCCGCAGCCGATCGTCGAGTCGCTGGTGCGCTGGTTCGAGTGGGAGATCGACGATCGCTCAGCCCCTGCTCGCCTCTGACGGGGCGTGGGTTCGAGCCACCGGGGAGCTCTATCCGAGTGACCTCTGCTGTCAGAGGTGGCTCTGGATCACCCCTACGTACTCCTGCATCAGCTCGGCGAGCTCCTCGACCTCGCTGTCCTGCAAGCTGTCGGCGGCTTGCTCGAGCCAGGTGGTCATGTTCATGGCGATCGTCAGCGCCTCCATCTTCTGGCCGTCTTGCCAGCGCGCCCCGATCACGATGATCGCCTTGGCGAAGCTGACCACCACGTCGGCCTTGTAGAGCTGCGTGGCGTCGCGCTCGACCAGCTCGCCGATCGACATGCTGAACTCGTCGCTGCGTGGCTCGAGCGTGAGCGGGTCGAGGTACTCGACGTGGGCCTCGATCTCGTCGCTCGCGTCGATCCAGCTCGGGTCGCAGGTGCCGAGGATCTGGTGGAAGCTCATCGCGTCGTTGGGCGCGAGGTGCTGCGGCTCGACCTCGGCCGGGTCGGCCGAGAACTCCTCGCCGTGGAAGACCTTGATGCCGAAGTACCAGGGCATGGTCAGGCGCATCTGGACGTTGCGGGCCGCGACCGAGGCGAGCGAGACGAAGCGCTCGCCGAACATCCGCTCGGCCTCCTCGGGGCTGTCGATGAACACGTAGGCGCCCTTGCCCGCGTCGGTGACCGCGTCCATCAGGTAGTCGGAGTAGCCGACGGCATTGCCGACGCCGACGCCCATCAGGTAGATCGCCTTGTCGTTCTCCTCGGCCGCGCCGGCGCTGATCACCTCGATGTCGGTCTCGCCCGCGTTGGCCCCACCGTCGCTGACCAGCACCACGCGGTTGATGCCGCCCTCCATGTAGTGCTGCTCGGCGAGCGCGTAGGCGCTGACCAGGCCACTGTTCAGATCGGTCGAGCCGCTCGGGACCACGCCCTCGATCGCGTTGATCAGCGCGGGCTCGTCGGGCCCGCTGACCGTTAGCCCGTCGAGCAGCACGGTCTGCGTCGACGACCACTGAACCAGCGACACGCGATCACCTGCGCGCAGCGATCCGGCCAGCGCCGTCATCGAGTCCTTGAGCAGCTCGATCGGCTCGCCCGTCATCGAGCCCGAGGTGTCGAGCGAGAACACGATGTTCATCGGCGGGCGGTCCTCGGCCCGCATCGCTCGACCTTGGGCGGACAGCAGCAGCGTGAACTCGCCCCGCTCCGCGTCGGTCCGGCGCATCTGGATGCCGACGTCGACCGCGTCGTTCTCGGGGTTCTCGTAGCTGAGATCGTAGTAGTTGAGGAACTCATGGATCCGCACTTGGTGGGGAGACACTACGGACCCGTCATGGATCATCCGACGGACGAGGATCGGAGATGCCCGCGAGTTGCTGTCGTCGTTGCTCATGTAGAGCACGATCGGCTCGTTGGTGTCGGGGCAGACGTCCTCGTCCACGGGCTCGGGCTTTGGCTCGGGCGCAGGCGCGAGCTCGAGCGGATCGATCTCGGGCATGCCCGTGTCCGTGCTGGTGTCGGTGCCCGTATCGGTGCCTGTGTCCGGGCCGGTATCGGTGCCCGTGTCCGTCTCCTCGCCCGCGTCGGGCAGGCAGAGGTTGACCGAGCCGTCGAACGCGATCAGGCACGAGGTCCCCGGCGGGCAGCTCGGGCTGTCCGCGGTGCCCATGCAGAAGGCGGCGCAGGTGCCCTGGAGCTGGGCGTCGACGTCCCAGCAGTTGGCGAGCGCGTCGCAGTCGTCGGTCGCCTCGACGACCCCACCGTAGATGCAGGGCTCTCCCGCTTGCTGCTCGCCGCCGACCGGCACGCACTTGTTCGAGTCGAGCTGACCACCAGTGCTCGCATAGGCGACGCACTTCTCTCCCTCGGGGCAGTCTTGCGCGAAGGGATCACAGATGCTGCCTTGGGCGATGTCGCTAGTCGGAGTGAAGCCCAGCCCGTCGTCACCACCTTCGTCGCTGCCCTCACCTCCGGGCTGCGGGATCGGTGCGTCGGGCCACTCCGCGTCGCCGCCGTTGAGCGGCTCTTCCGGAGGCTCGTGGGTGGGCTCCTCCTGAGGAGTCGGCGCGCTTTGAGAGCAGGCGGCGAGGAATAGGAATGGCAGGTGAAGGGGGCGGCGACTCATTTCAAAACTAACTTATCAGATAAATATAACTTTTATATACAAAATATTTAAGTAATTTATAATACTAAAATTTCAACATGTCGAGCTGCTGCCGCCCCGGACCCAGCTCGCACCTTCACTGGAGCCCAGGCCCGAGCTCAGGGAAGCTCGATTCCGAGCTTGTAGCGGCGCACGATCTTGCTCTTGTCCGGGTGCTCGAGGAACGAGCCCCGAGCTGGATCCGTGACCTCCGCCGGATCCAGCTCCCCGACGCACGCGACCAGCGAGGCCAGCTCGAGGTCCTTCATCGCGTCGAGCTCGTCGCTCGTGACGCCGAAGAGCCGCAAGAAGAGCAGCGACCCGTGCGGGGTCTCGATCTTCCCGAGCAGTGGATCGGGAAGACAGAGCAGCCCGGTCAGCGAGCACTCGCTCGGCCCGTCGCTCTGTGGCGGCACGAGCGATCGCCCGAGATCGATCGCGTGCCCCGAGTCGAAGCCCTGTCGACTCGCGAGCACGTGATGCCCGAGGCTCTGCAGCAGGCGAAGCGGCCACACCGGCGGCTGCTCGGACTGCTCACCATGGGGCCCGGTAGGCAGGCGAAGCGTGAATTCGAACCCGAAGCCCGACACGTCGGGATCCTCGGAGCTCTTCTCGAACAGCTCCGAGAGCCCGTAGGTGACGTAGATCCAGCCGGGCGGCGCCTTGGTCGACCACACGGTGATCGCCGGTAGCGGGCTCGGCTTGTCGAGCTCGTAGGGCGTGCGGCTGGTGAACTGGTGCGGGGTGGGTCCGCGAAAGTGGGCCGAGACCCAGCGATCGATCGCGTCCCACCCCGGCGCTACGACTGGACCGTCGTGCTCGCTCATGCCTTGCGCTCGAACTCCCGCATGAACGCGCACAGGGCCGTGACGCCCTCGGGCGGGAACGCGTTGTAGATCGACGCCCGGCAGCCGCCGACGCTGCGGTGACCCTTGAGGCCCGAGAACCCAGCCGCCTCCGCCTCCTTCAAGAAGCGCTTGGTCAGGTCTTCGCGCGTGGCCTCGGGCGCGCCCGCGAGCGTCCACGTCACGTTCATGCGCGAGCGCGAGCCGGGCTTGGCGTGGGCGCGGTAGAGCGACGACGCGTCGAGCGTCGCGTAGAGCTCGTCGGCCTTGGCCTGGTTGCGCGCGGCCATGCCCGCGACGCCGCCTTGCGCCTGCATCCACTCGAGCATCAGCTGCAACACCAGCACGCCGAAGGTGTTGGGCGTGTTGTAGAGCCCGTTCTCCTTCGCGTGCGTGCCGTAGCGGAGGAACACCGGCACGCCCGACGTGACGGCTTCCTTCAGCCACTCCTTGTCGATCCAGACCAGCGTCACGCCCGACGGACCGAGGTTCTTCTGCGCGCCCGCGTAGCCGAGCTTGGCGTGCTCGAGTCCCATCGGGCGGCTGCCGATGTCGCTGCTCGCGTCGACGACCAGCGGCGCCGCCGTCTGCGGCAGCTGCTCCCACTCGGTCCCGTAGATCGTGTTGTTGCTGGTCACGTGCACGTAGGCCGCGTCGGCGGGGACTTCGGGCATCGCCGGGATGTGGTCGTAGCTCGGGCCGGCGCTGGCCAGCACCTTGGTCGCGTGGCCACGGGTCTCGGCGATCGCCTTGCTCTCCGCGATGGCCTTTTGCGACCACACGCCAGTGTCGATGTAGCAGGCAGAGCGATCGGGGCGAGCGAAGTTCAGCGGGACCATCGCGAACTGCAGCGAGGCGCCACCTTGCAGCATGAGCACTTGGTGCGTGCTCGGGATGCCGAGCACCTCGTGGACCAGCGCCGTCGTCCGCTCGTGCACCGCGTCGTACTCGGGGCTGCGGTGCGAGATCTCGAGCAGCGAGAGCCCAATGCCCTGACCATCGATGGCATGTGCAGGATGCTTGAGTTCGCGCACGGCTGAAGCAGCGCGCTCGAACACTTCGGGCGGGAGGATCGCGGGACCAGCAGAGAAGTTGAAGATGCGGGACGCGGCCATGGCAGGTCGGACGGTATCAGGCGGCGCCGTGGCGCTCTAGAGCGCCGCTTCGCGCTCTAGATTGGCCGAAGCACGGGTGTTAGCTTGCGCGCGATGGCGCAGCACCGAACCAGCTTTCCTCCGCCCGCCGAGCTCGTGCCAGGGGAGGGTGAGCTTCGGGCCACCTTCAAAACCAGCATGGGTAGCTTCACCGTCAAGCTGCTCGAGGACATCGCCCCGAACACGGTCTCGAACTTCGTCGGGCTGGCGACGGGCTTGGGCGAGTGGATCGATCCGACCAACGGGCAGCCGGGGCAGGGGCGCTTCTACGACGGGGTCATCTTTCACCGCGTGATCGACGGGTTCATGATCCAAGGCGGTGACCGGACGGGGACCGGGCGCGGCGGGCCGGGGTACACCTTCGACGACGAGTGCTCGCCCGCGGCGAGGCACACGGGGAAGGGGATCCTGTCGATGGCCAACGCCGGCGTGCGTGGGGGGAAGGGGACCAACGGGAGCCAGTTCTTCATCACGCTCGGGGCTACGCCGCACCTCGATGGGAAGCACAGCGTGTTCGGGCACGTGATCGAGGGGATGGACGTGGTCGAGAAGCTCGGGAAGGTGCGCACGGCGGCGATGGATCGGCCGATCCAAGAGGTGCGGATCGAGACGATCGACGTGGTTCGGGTCTGATCGACATCGACAGCGATCGCGCGGTCATGAGCGCTAGCGTCCCAACTGGCGGCGCGTGAGCAGTTGCTCGTGCCTCTCGTTCGCCCCGGTCGCGAGCACGTGCTCCAACCAGATGGCTGCCCGTCCGCACCGAGCCACCGTGACGATGTGCTCCACCAGGGGAGCCTCCTGCGTGCACAAGCGAGCTACGAGCAAGTGTCGCTCGTCGAGGACGCTCTCGAGGACGCTGCTCCGACCGCCATTCCACGACACCTCAGTCACCGTACGACGAAGCTCCACGAGCCCGTGCACATTCGTCGAATTGGCGCTCTCGGTAATGGCCGGTGATGAAACGACGCTGCTCGGGCCGGACAGCTGGCGCTCTCCCAGCTGGAGGGTCTGCAAGTGCTCGAGCAGCATACGGCCGTCCGCGTGACGGTTGAGTCGGACGGTGTGCCAGACTCCAGGATCGCCATCGAGGCAGAGCTGCACGATGAGGAGCTCGTAACCATCCTCCCGGGTCCTGATGACCCGGTTTCGCCCGGCGTCCCAGAGGATCTCGTGGACCGTCAATCGAAGACGATCATCAGGATCCCAGATGCGAACCTCGGTTTCGGAGATCTCCGCCTGCGGAACGTGAAGGTAGCCCAGGGCGTGCTGGTGCTGGGGTACGTCGTCCCATTCGTAGGGGCGAGCCTCATCGAGGGGATCGAAGCCTGCGCATGGGACGAGGGATCTGACGCTGGAGGCCAAGCCCGCTGGCCACCACATGCGGATCTGGCTGTGTGTGGCGAGCCGAAAGTACACGGCGTGGCAATTCCGAAGCGTGTATATGTCCCCGAGCAAGGGCGATTTTCAGTTTGACTCGTGGCACAGCGACTCGCCATCGCGGGCCCTGAAATCCCAATTTCATCTCCCAATCTGGCGTGGGAACGAAGGTTGCATCGGGGGACTTCGCCGCAGGCGGAGCTGATCACGTGGTGCACCGCAAGCCCCCCAGCAACGCCGATGTCGCGAAGGCCCTACGCGAGATGGCGCTCTTCCTCGAGATGGACGAGGTGCCATTCAAGCCGCAGGCCTACGAGAAGGCTGCCTATGCGGTGAGCGCCGTCGATCGGCCGCTCGCAGAGATCTACGCCGAGGGCGGCGTAAAGGCGCTCGACGCCTTGCCCGGCATCGGCAAGGGCATCGCCGAGCGGATCGCGGGCATGCTCGAGACCGGCAAGATGGCCGATCTCGAGGCGCTCCGGAAACAGACGCCGGTCGACGTGCTGGAGCTCGCTTCCATCGAGGGACTCGGCGCCAAGAAGATACGCGCGCTGTGGGAGGCGCTCGGCGTCCGCTCCGTGGCCGAGCTCGAGCGCGCCGCCAAGCGGGGCAGGATCCACGAGGTCCCTCATTTCGGTGTGCGCAGCGAGCAGAACATCCTGCAAGCCATTGCCCTGCATGAGGAGAGCGCCGGGCGTCGTCCGCTCGGAGCGGCCCTCGAGCTGGCGAGCCGCATCCGGACCAGGCTCTCGAAGGTGCCAGGCGTCGCGCAGGCCGCCATCGCGGGCTCGATCCGACGGCATCGCGAGACCATCGGCGACGTGGACCTGCTCGTCGCCGCGTCGAGTCCAGAGGACGCCTGCGAGGCGTTCGCGTCGTCTCCAGAGGTGCAAGCCGTGCACGCCCGCGGGCCCACCAAGGTCCTGGTGCGGCTCTCGAACGGCATGGACGCCGACCTGCGCGTGCTCGCC
>CBFGLP010000301.1:0-4603 GCA_965649595.1 uncultured Myxococcales bacterium
ACTGCACGGCGCCAGCGGCGAAGCTGCGGTGCATGGAGTCCGCACCGACCGGCTCGACGCCGAACACCTGGCAGCTCGGGGCGGCGAGCTTGACGGCCGCAGCCACGCCTGCACACAGGCCTCCACCGCCGATCGGGACGATCACCGCGTCGAGCTCGACGCCGAGCGCCGCGGCTTGATCGAGGAGCTCGAGCCCGAGCGTCGCGGTGCCGAGCGCGATGCCGGGGCCCTCGAAGGGGTGCACGAAGGTCCGGCCTTCTTCGGCCGCGATCCGCTCGACCTCGGCGAAGCCCTGATGAATGTCGTCGACGAGCACGAGCTCGGCTCCGAGCTCGCGGCAGCCCGCGACTCGCAGCGGGTTGGCGCTGCGCGGCACCACCAGCTTCGCGTGGGTCCCCAGCGCGCGGGCGGCCTGGGCGACCGCGAGCGCATGGTTGCCCGCGCTGATGGCCGTCACCCCACGCGCGCGGGCGGCCTCGTCGAGCGTCCGCATGACCGTCAGCGCGCCGCGAGCCTTGAAGCTGCCGCTGACTTGGAAGAGCTCGAGCTTGAGCAGCAGCGCGCTGTCTCGGTCGTCGTCGCTCACGCCCCACGCACGCCGCAGCGCGGGGCTGTCCCAGCGCCAGAGCGGAGTCTCGCGGATGGCGTCGCCGAGCCCCGCACGGGCGGATCGGATCGCGGCTATCGAGATCGGTCCTGTGGTCTCGCTCATGAGCAGGACACACCCTCGCTCGGTTCACTCGCGGCGGCGATCCCTTGCTGGGCTTCGAGCCGCGAATGCGGGTGAGCAAGCTCAATGGATTCTCGCACGCATGGGCGAGTTGGTGCCGAGCAAATGTTGGATCCGAGCTCGCCGCATCGCTCGGCAAGGAAGGCTCCGCGGGGGCAGCGAGGTCCTCGCCCGCCAACATCGGTACTCGATCGCGGCCGTGGTTGTGCGTCAGGGTAAAGGTCCTTGCCGACCCACCAGCGTGCGCGTGGTTGACCCTGCGATTGTCGCGTTCGCTGCGCTCTGGCGCGCTCCCAAGCCCTCGACCCGCTTCCGTTGGAGCTATGGACCGGGTACAAAGCCCCCGCCCGACGACCCAGCAGTGCTGGTCTCTCCAATGGCAGTACACAAGATCTCCAAGGGCCTCGACCTGCCCATCACCGGCGCGCCCGATCAGTCGATCGCCAAGGCGCCTGCCGTTCGCCGCGTGGCCATCGTCGCCGCCGACTATCCCGGCATGAAGCCGCGGATGTTGGTCAAGGTCGGCGATGCGGTGAAGCGCGGCGATCCGCTCTTCGACGATCGCAAGAGCGAGGGCGTCATCTTCACCGCGCCGGGAGCCGGCAAGGTCGTGGCGATCAACCGCGGCCACTATCGGGCCCTGCAGTCGGTCGTCATCGAGCTCAGCGCGAGCGAGCGCGAGGGCAAGCCGGCGCCGGACGAGTTCCGCGACTTCGGTGGGTTCACTGGTGCCGAGGCGGCGAAGCTGTCTCGCCAGCAGATCGTCGATCTGCTGCGAGATTCGGGCCTGTGGACGGCGATCCGCATGCGCCCCTTCGGTCGGACCCCGGCCAGCACGTCCAACCCGCCGCACTCGATCTTCGTCACCGCGACCGACACCAACCCGCACGCGCCCGACGTCGACAAGGTCATCGGCGGCCGCGAGAAGGACTTCGAGCGTGGCCTCGCGGTCGTCGCCAAGCTGACCGAGGGTAAGACCTACCTGTGCCGCAAGCCGGGCAGCAAGGTCCCGACCCCGAAGATCTCCAACGTCGAGGTCGCCGAGTTCGATGGCCCGCACCCCTCGGGCACCGTCGGTCTCCACATTCACCTGCTGGATCCGGTCGATCGCAGCAAGAGCGTCTGGCACCTCAACTACCAGGACGTGATCCTGATCGGTCGGTTCTTCGCGACCGGCCAGCTCGACGTCGAGCGAGTGGTCAGCCTCGCCGGCCCGACCGTCAAGAAGCCGCGCCTGCTGGTCACCCGGCTCGGCGCTGCGATCGACGAGATCGTCGCGGGCGAGCTCGAGGCGGTCGAGAACCGCGTCGTCTCGGGCTCGGTGCTGTCCGGCCGCAAGGCGATGGGCGAGATCCACGGCTTCCTCGGCCGCTACCACCTGCAGATCTCGGCCCTACGCGAAGGTCGTGAGCGCGAGTTCCTGGGCTGGCTCAAGCCCGGCGCCGACATGTTCTCGACCACGGGCGCCTACGTCTCGGCGCTCAGCCCCAGCAAGAAGTTCGACTTCACGACCTCGACCAACGGCTCGCATCGGCCGATGGTCCCGATCGGGATGTACGAGCGGGTGTTCCCCTTCGACATCATCCCGACCTTCCTCCTGCGCGCCCTGCTGATCAAAGACATCGGCCGGGCCGAGGAGCTCGGGGTGCTCGAGCTCGACGAGGAAGACGTCGCCCTGTGCACCTTCGTCTGCCCCGGCAAGCAGGACTACGGTCCGATCTTGCGTGAGAACCTCGACACCATTTGGAAGGAAGGCTGATGGTCTGATGGACTTCCTACGCCAACAGCTCGACAAAGTCGCCAAGCACTTCGAGAAGGGGGGCAAGTACGAAGCCCTCTATCCCGTCTGGGAGGCGCAAGACACCATCCTCTACACCCCAGGCGAGGTCACCAAGGGTCCCTCGCACGTCCGTGATCAGCTCGATCAAAAGCGCATGATGATCACGGTCCTCATCGCGCTGCTGCCGATCTGCGTGTTCGCCTGCTGGAACACTGGCTATCAGGCAGCGCTCGCGGTCGGCCAAGGCGCCGCGCCCCACCAGGGCTGGCAGACCTCGCTCTGGGAGTTCTTCGGCGGGGGCTACAACGCCCACAACCTGCTGGCCTGCTTCCTCTACGGCGCGCTCTACTTCGTGCCCGTGTGGCTGGTGACCGGCCTCGTCGGTGGACACATCGAGGTCGTGTTCTCGATCATCCGCAAGCACGAGGTCACCGAGGGCTTCCTAGTCACCTGGTTCCTGTTCGCGCTCACGCTGCCACCCACCATCCCGCTGTGGATGGTCGCGGTCGGCATCGCGTTCGGCGTGATCCTCGGCAAGGAGGTGTTCGGCGGCGTCGGCATGAACGTGATGAACCCGGCCTTGGTGTCGCGCGCGTTCTTGTTCTTCGCCTATCCGGCAGCGATGTCGGGTGACGCGGTGTGGGTCGCGGCCGAGAACACCGACTCGTTCACCGGCGCGACCTGGCTGGCGGTCGCGGCCGACTCGACCAAGGGCATGGCCGCGCTCGAGGCTGAGCCGGACCTGTGGATGAACTCGTTCCTCGGGGTGATCCCCGGCTCGATGGGCGAGACCTCGGCGCTGCTCTGCCTGGTCGGCGCGCTGGTCTTGATCGCAACCAAGATCGGCTCGTGGCGGACCATGGCTGGCGTCACGATCGGCACGGTCGCGATGACCCTGCTGCTCAACGGGATCGGGTCCGACACCAACCCGATGTTCGCGATGCCGCCGCACTGGCACTTCGTGCTCGGTGGCTGGGCGTTCGGCATGGTGTTCATGGCCACCGACCCGGTCAGCTCGTCGTTCACCGACACCGGCAAGTGGATCTACGGCTTCCTGATCGGCGTGTTCGTGATCCTCGTCCGCGTCATCAACCCCGGCTACCCCGAGGGCATGATGCTGGCGATCCTGTTCATGAACATGTTCGCCCCGCTCATCGACCACTTCTTCGTCCAGGCCAACATCAAGAGGAGGCTCGCTCGTCATGGCGCAGCATAGTACCGGCTACACCATCGGCTTCGCCGCATTGGTCTGCGTGGTCTGCGGGGTCGGCATCGCCAGCGCCGCGGTCGCGCTGGCCGACCGCCAGGCCGAGAACAAGAAGCTCGACCAGCAGAAGCAGGTCCTCGCGGTCGCCGGCCTGATGAAGGAAGGCGAGGCGCTCAAGCCCGACGAGGTCAAGAAGCGCTTCGCCGACAACATCAAGCCCGAGGTCGTCGACCTCAAGGGCGGCACCGCGGTCCAGGGCGTCGACCCGGCCAGCTTCGACCAGCGCAAGGCCCAGAAGGATCCGGCGCAGAGCCGCGTAGCCCCGCCGAACAACGCCAAGGTCCTGCGCCTGCCCAACAACGCGCTGGTCTACAAGGTCATCAAGGACGGCGCGGTCGACACCCTGATCTTCCCGATCGAGGGTTACGGCCTGTGGTCGACCCTGTACGGCTTCCTCGCCGTCGACGCCAAGGACGCCAACACCATCAAGGGCATCACCTTCTACCAGCACGGCGAGACCCCCGGCCTCGGCGGCGAGGTCGACAACCCCAAGTGGAAGGGCTTGTGGCCTGGCCGCAAGATCTACGGCGACAAGGGCGAGCCGCAGATCGCCGTCGTCAAGGGTCAGGCCGGCCCTGCGGAGACCGACAAGTACCGCGTCGACGGCCTGTCGGGCGCCACGATCACCAGCAACGGCGTCACCAACCTGGTCAGGTTCTGGTTCGGCCCCGAAGGCTTCGGTCCCTACATCCAACACTTCAAGGCGGCGGGGGGCAAGTAAGTCATGGACAAGCAGACCAAGGGCGTCCTCTTCGACCCGCTGTTCAACAACAACCCGATCGCCCTGCAGGTGCTCGGCATCTGCTCGGCGCTGGCGGTGACGACC
>CBFGLP010000302.1:0-3204 GCA_965649595.1 uncultured Myxococcales bacterium
GTCGCGCAGGGCAACTTCGGGATCGAGACCTACGGCCAGCCGGCGATGAAGCCCGTGCTGCTGCGCGAGCTGCAGTGGGTCACGGCCGAGCTGCAGGCGCAGGGGGCCGACCTGGTCGTGTGGGGCGAGACCGCCTACCCCTACGGCCGCTTCACTCGCCAGCATGAGAGCGACCTGCCCGAGACCGATCGCCGCCGCATCCAGCGGGGCTTCGACATCCCGGTGATCGTCGGGCTGATCACCCGCGACGCGACGCGCGAGACCCCGCACCCGTGGAACACCGCATGGGTGCTGCACGGCGACGGCACCTGGGGCGATCGCTATGACAAGAACTACCCGCTCATGTTTGGCGAGGCGGCCCCGCCCGGAGTCGACCCGGACTGGTACCTCGACAAGATCCCCTCGGCCTCGCACATCAACCGCGGTGAGGGCCCGGCGGTGCTCGAGGTCGCAGGCTACCGGGTCGGCGCGCTGATCTGCTACGAGGACATCCTTCCTCGCTTCACCCAGGAGCTCGCCAACGAGCGCGTCAACGTGCTCGTCAACCTGACCAACGACTCGTGGTTCGGCAAGACCCGCGAGCAGGCCGAGCACCTCGGGCTTGCCGTGTTTCGGGCGGTCGAGCAGCGCAAGGGCCTGCTGCGCTCGGTCAACGCCGGGATCTCGGCCTACGTGGATCCGACCGGCCGCGTGGTCGCCCAGACCGAGGTGACCGACTCGGACCGCGAGGGGTATGAGGGTGCCGAGGGCTTCGTGGTCGAGGTGCCGATGATGCCGGCCGATCAGCTCTCGGTGTACGGGTGGACCGGCGATCTGTTCGGGTGGCTGTGCATCGCCGGGCTGGCCGGGTTCTGGGGCTGGGGCCGCTACCACCAGCGGCGGGCTTCGGCGGTCGCCTCGAGCTGAGCCTGCGT
Source organism: uncultured Myxococcales bacterium (assembly GCA_965649595.1). Lineage (GTDB taxonomy): Bacteria > Myxococcota_A > Polyangia > Nannocystales > Nannocystaceae > Plesiocystis. The sequence goes on from CBFGLP010000302.1 coordinate 915, forward strand.
CAGGGGATGCGGCCGAGCGCATCCAACCATCGCCGAAGATCACGGACATACCAGACCGCCAAGTCGGCCTCGCCCGCGTCGTTGGTGAAGTGCACCGCGAGCAACGAGCGCCCGATCGTCTTGCCGAGGTGCGAGCGCACAGTGTCGATCTTTTGGATCGTCGAGCGCCGGATCAGCAGCGGCTGCTTGCCGAGCATCAACATGAACCCGAGCGCGTCGGAGGTCAGCACCAGCGCTCCGTTGCCGCGCCCTTGCACGACGCCACGCGACTGCAGACCGAAGAAGTTCGCCATCGAGTCCTCGACGAGCACCGTCGATCCACCGAGGGCTTGCTCGAGCCTCGCTCGGGATCGCTTCGCCGCCGAGCGGAGCACGGCGACGAGGATCACGATCCCGACCAGCAGCGCAGCAGTGACGATCGCGATCGGGATCAGGACATCGCCAATGCTCTGCATGACGAGCCAGGCGTAACAGATCACCGTGCGATATTCCCGAACGGCTCTAGTGCCACTCGAACACCGTTCGGGAACCAGCGCCACTGGCGCATCGTTGTCGAGGGCAGACACGGACCGGCGCGGTGCTAGGGTTCTGCCGTGGCCAGCTACGACGAGATCAAGCGTCGGATCGAGTCCCGCGATGCCGTCCGGGTCGGCAAGCGCACCCGCATCTTCCTGCTCGCCAGCGTGCTCGTGACGCTGGCGCTCTATTTCGTGCCCTACGGCCAACTCGCGATCATGCCGCTGATCTGGCTCTCGACGCTGGTCCACGAGCTCGGGCACGGGTTCACGGCCGCGATGTTCGGCGGCGAGTTCCATCGCTTCGTGATGTTCCCCGACGCCTCGGGAGCGGCGAGCTACTCGGGAGACTTCGGGCCGATCCGCCAGGCCCTGGTCGCCGGTGGCGGGCTGGTCGGCCCGGCGATCGTCGCGGCGGTTGGCTTCTTGCTCGCCCGCAAGCCTCGCTGGGCGCAGGTCGGCCTGCTGGTCAGCGTGTTCGCGTTGGTGGCGATCGCGGTGCTGGTGGTCCGCAACGGCTTCGGCTGGGCGTTCGTCGGCGGCCTCGCGCTGGTGCTGGGGCTCTTGGCGACCCGGAAGAACCCCGAGGTCGCGCAGATCGGCATGGTGTTCATGTCCACGCAGCTGGCCCTCAGCGTGTTCTCCCGCGGCGACTACCTGTTCATGGAGTACGCCGAGACGGCGCAGGGCCGGATGCCCTCCGACGTGTCGCAGATGGCCGACGCGCTGGTCGGGCCCTACTGGCTGTGGGGTGGGCTGTGCGGGCTCTTCTCGCTGATCGTGCTCGGGCTCGGGCTGTGGGTGTTCTTCCGTGGGTTCGCGCTGCCCGAGCTGGGCTGGCTCAGGAGCAAGCGAAGCGAGTGAGCTGCGGTCGCTCCAACGAGAGGGCTTCTTCGGCCCGTCCGGGCCGAAGGGCGCACCCGATTGGGCGCGCCCTTTTGCTCGTCGGCCCCACTCACTTACACGGACCCGGGTACTGATACTTCTTCCCCGGGCAGTTGCCGTACTCGGCCTCGAAGGTCTTGCCGTCGCAGCCGCAGTACTCGCGGATGTCCTTCTTGCAGACGACCTTGGCGTCGCACTCCCACACGGCGTCGCAGCCCTGCTTGCCGACGCAGGTCTCGCCCTCGAGGCACTCGCCCTTCTCGGTCGGATCGCAGCTCTTGTCCTCTTCGCCCCCACCCTCGCCCGCTCCGTCGGCCACGCCCTCGGCGGGCGCGGACTCGGGCGGCTGCTTGGTCGGCGGGGCCTTGTCGTCCTTTTTGGCGACCTCGTTCGGGTCGGCCTTGCCCTCGCCTTCCTCCTCGGCCTTCTTTCCACAGCCGAGACCGAGCACGAGCGTGAGCGTGAGCAGCGAGACCAGGCGACGAGACACGGACAGCATGCGTCGGTTGTAGCGAAGCGCCGCCGACATCGCCAGCGTCTCGCTGGGCTGGGCGAAGGTTGGCCGAGCCTTGGCCGAGCAGCGCCAAGCTCCGATACTGCGCGCCGCGATGCGGCGCTTCCTCTACATCAGCCCCTTCTTCCCGCCGATGACGCGGGTCGGAGCTCTGCGGCCGCTCAAGTTCGCCAACCGCCTGCCCGAGTCGGGCTGGGCTCCGGTGGTGCTGTGTGACATGCGAGCCGGCGAGGACATTGATCCCCGGCTCGCCGCGGCGGTGCCCGAGTCGACGATCGTGATCCGGGACTACAGCCGGCACGCGACCAAGGTGCGGATCGATCGACCCACGCCCGCCCGCACGCCTGCGCCCGCAGCCGAGCAGCCGGCCAAGCCC
>CBFGLP010000303.1:0-3081 GCA_965649595.1 uncultured Myxococcales bacterium
GAGGAGGGAGCGCTCTCCAGGATCGGAAAGGCTTCCCCCGTGCATTGCCCCGCTCTGCGATCGAAGTCTCCCAATCCAGGATCTCGCAGTAATCACCAGTGTGAACGCGTACGCATCCAGGTCAGGGAAGCCACGCTGGTCCAAATCGGTGAGCGCCGGGTTCCCGGGTGCGGGGTGCAGGTACCCCGTGAGCGCGTCCGCGAGCAGCTCGATGCCGCCGAGGGTGTCGAAGTCGGTTGTTACGTTGGGATCGAGCTGCCCGCCGGGGCCACGAGTGAAGATCGTCCACCGCTCCTGCACCGTCGGCTCCTCCGGATCGCCGATGTCATAGAGAATCCGTCCAGTCCAACCACCGGCCCTTCAGGGGCACCCACCCTCCCCCATTGTGTAGCGGTTGCCGAAGTCGTACACGGCCCCCGCCCCACCGATCGCGTTGTGATAGAAAAGCCGCCGAAGCCCGCCAGACGCGCGCCACCAGATATAGTTGGCGTATGTCGGGGCGTTGTACTCGTCCCCGAGCAGGTGGCTTTCCGCACCCCAAACGTAGTTGTGACCGTATCCGTAGAAGCAATCAGGGTACTGCTGCCGATAGTACAGCCACGAGCGCGCCGAGCCCTCTTGCAAGCAGAACCCAGCCTTGTAGCGGTCAGGGCCTGGGACATTCCAGGTCAGATTGCCCGAGGCGTTGAAGAAGCATAGCTCCTCGTCGTACTCGGGGTTCGCGCAATGCGCCGCGTCGAACACGGCATTCGTGCACGGGTTCTCGGTCGAGCTCATCGTCGCCGCCCAGCCGCGCTCCTGCCCGGCGAGCGCCTCCTCGAGCGGAGCCAGCTCGCCGGCCGCAGCGAGGTCCTCGTGATGTATGTAGAGCTCGTCGGGCATCTCCGAGCCGTCGTTCGTGATCGCGTGATAGACCATCGCTGGCGACGCGTCGCGCAGGAGCGGATGGTCGAGCACCGAGCCAACGCCGGAGTCGAGCGGGATCTCCTCCAACATGCCCACGCTCCCGTCCTCGGCTACGAAGAACGAGAGGCTCGCACCTCCCCCGCGCGCCAGCGAGAAGGTCGGTACGTCCTCGGCCACCTCGACATTCGGACCGAGCTCGTCGGGTAGCTCCGCCATGACCGAGGGGCCTGGCTGCAGCAGCTCGTCGACGACTTCGTCGTCCACCTGGCATGCAGTCGTGGTGAGACACAGGATCGAGATTGCGATGATGCGGTTCATGATGTCCTCAGGAGCCCCACTCAGGGGCAACCATTCCCCCAGGTGTAGCGATTGCCGAAGTCGTAAACGGCCCCCGCTCCGGCGATCGCGGAATGGAAGAAGTAGCGGCGAAGACCGCCCGACGAGCGCCACCAGACGTAATTGAAATAGGTCGGCGCATCGTACTCGTCCCCGAACAGATAGCTGTTCATGCCCCAGGCGAAGTTCAGGGACGAGAAGTACGAGCAATCGCCCGCCTGCTGGCGGTAGTACAGCCACGAGCGCGCCGAGCCTTCCTGCAGGCAGAATCCGGCCTTGTAGCGATCGGCGCCGGGGACGTTCCAGCCGAGGTCGTCCGTATTGTTGAAGTAACACAGATCTTCGGCGTAGTCGGGGTGGTCGCAATGCGCCTCGTCGAACACGGCGTTCAGGCACGGGTTGTCCGAGACCGGGGTGGCCGTCGCAGCCCAGCCGCGCTCGACTCCCGCGAGCGCCTCGTCCAGCGGCGCCAGCTCACCGGCGGCGGCCAGATCGAGGTGGTGAGCGTAGAGCACCTCCGGAATCTCGGACCCGTCGTTCGTGAGCGCGTGATAGACCACGGCCGGCGACGCGTCGCGCAGCAGCGGATGGTCGAGCACCGATCCCACGCCGGAATCGAGCGGGACCTCCTCCAGCATTCCCACGCTCCCGTCCTCCGACACGAAGAACGAGAGGATCGCCCCGCCTTCGAGCGTCAGCGAGAAGGTCGGCTCCTCTTGGTCGGTCGGCGTGTCCGAAGCGATGTCTAGAGGCGCCGCCAGCTCGGTCGATGGGCCCGGCTGTAGCGACTGGTCTGTGCCTTCGTCGTCGACCTGGCACGCGGTGGTGAGCCCTGCGAGGATTGAGAATGCGATGAGTCGGTTCATGAGGTCCTCCTGCCGACGAGCGGAGTGTTGGACCTCGGCGCGATGGTTGCTCGACGCAACGTGCGTTATCACACACTCAGATATTCAGTGGGGCCGCTGCAACGCCAATACGAACAAGAGCGGATCCCCAACATACTTGGCCGCGCTCGGAGAGCGGGCCGCCGTCTCGGCGTCCATCTCGTATTCGGCAATATCGGCGATCACCAACCCCGCCCCGACTGACGCCATCACATAATCCGAAATCTTGTGATCCGCTGCGGCGATCTGGAGCTTTTCCCCGCCCTCTTCCACGCGAAAACGAGCGTGGATTCCTCGACGAATCATCTCCGGGTGCAGGTCCGCGATCACGGCTCGGCCTCCTCGCCGAAGGACCCGACGAAACTCTCCCAGCATCCCGCGAAGATCGTGCACGTGCTCGAGCACCAACGAGCAGAGCACGAGATCGAAGCGCTCCGACTCGACCGGCAGCCCGCGCGTGATGTCGTGCTCGATCAAGCTCAGCGACTCGGGTGGCTGCTTGGCTCGCAGCGCGTCCATCATCCCGATCGAGAAGTCGACGCCGGTCACCCTCGCCCCCTCCCCGGCCATGCGCAGCGCGTGGCGACCGGTACCGCAGCCGACGTCGAGCACCTGTAGGCCCGCGACCGAGCCGAGCATGCGCATCACCACCGGCTCCTCGAGGGCGATCAGCGCGTTGTCGTATGCGTCATAGCCGGGGCCCCAGAGGTCGTAGCCTTCGCGCGCGGAGACGATCGGGAGCGACATGGCCGCTCTTCTGACGCAATGTGCTTAGGCCGTCAACCGGAGCGCACTTCGGTCGATAGCGTGAAGGAGCGGGCTCGCATCGGAAGTAAGAGCGCGGTGAACCGAACTAGCAGGCGCGTCATCGAGCTCACGGTCGTCGCCAACGTGGCGCTCGCCGGATGCGGAGCGGGGCTCCCGCCCGAGCTCGAGGGGGTTTCGAGCCAGTACG
>CBFGLP010000304.1:0-4165 GCA_965649595.1 uncultured Myxococcales bacterium
ATCGAGGCCGAGGACGTCCGGCTCGACGTGCCGGAGTTCGCCGAGGCGTTTCGTGCCGAGGGTGACGTGCGCGGCGATGCGTGGTGGCTGATCAACCAGACCGCGACCGACGTCAACGGCTGGGTCGGCGCGGTGGTCGAGACCACCGGCTACGTGGTCGAGTTTCTCAACAACCACCGCGAGACCAGCCGTGACGGTCTGTGGCGTGTGTATGGGCCCTTCGACGACAACGACACCGATCTCGCGTGGTTGGTCAAGGTCCAGGGTAATGATTTCGACACGACCTTCGAGTTCTACGTCGCCAGCGCCGGGACCACCGACCCCGACAGCTTCGAGCTGCTGAGCGAGGGTCACCTCTCGGTCGAGGACGACCTGCGCAGCGGCGAGCTACACATCGACTTCGACACGTTCGAGAACCACGAGGCGCTCGATCCTCTCTCGCTGTGGAGCTACGCGGGCGACCTGACGATCGTGTTCTCGCGCGACGTCGCTGGCGGCGACAAGCAGATCAACATCGAGTTCGATCAGTTCGTGGCCGAGCGGACTGGTTACCTCGACGATGACGTTTTCAGCAGCGACGAGACCTACGAGTACCACAAGGCCGGCGACGGCTCGGGCAGCTTCCACCTCGCGCTGCTCGGTGAGTGGGATGACTATCCCTACACTTGGAGCGGGCCCGAGCAGGAGCGCATGCAGCTCGACATGGTCTGGGGCGCCGACAATTCCGGGCGCGCGCGCGGCATGATCACCGAGGGCGCCGGCGACATGAAGCACGGCGACCTGCAGCTCGACGAGTGCTTCGATGGCCAGGGCTTCTTGAGCTGGCGCTACCTGACCGACGCCTACGCGGCCGAGGTGCCCGGCTACAACTTCGGCGAAGAGTCGAGCTGCGTGTTCGGGGCCGAGATGCTCGGCGGCTGAGCCTGCATTCTCCGACCGACCCCAAACCACCGAAGGTCACGGAGATCTCTACCCGGCCCTGGTTCGCACGGTCGTGCGTTACTGGGGCCGGACTGGTCTTGTCGACCACCGCGCTATACTCCTGATGCGGATGGAAAAGGTCGGCTCCCCCCCTGCCCCGCGCAAGCGCCTCAAGGTGTTGCTCCGCCTGATTGGCCTGCTCAGCGTGCCGATCTTCGTGATCTTCGCGATCTTCGCCGCGGGTGTGCTCATGGGCGTCCAGCGAGCCGAGGCGGTGCTCGACTTCGAGGCGCGGTGGTTGGGGATGGAGCGGCCGCCTGCTGCACAGAGCGACTCGGAGGGCACGGACGAGACCGGGGAGCCGACCAAGACCGAGCCGAGCAAAGCGGCGCCGACCAGGACCGAGCCGACCAAAGCCGAGCCGACCAAGACCGAGCCCGCCAAGGCCGAGCCCGGGCTGCCGATCGCCGAACCCGAGCCGCTCGGCGGAGAGCTAGCCGAGCTGCTCGCCCAGCGTCGGGTGCTTCGGATCAAGCTGATGATCGATCCCGCCTTGCTGATCAGCGAGCCCGACTGGCTGAGCTATGTCGACACGCTCGTCGATGCCAGCGCGGCCAGCTCGCGCGAGCTGTTTGGCATCGAGCTTCGCTTGCAGGGTGCGGTGCTGTGGGAGTCGGCGGTCGGAGGCTCGAGCGAGGTGCTGATGACCGATCTCGCGGGCCGCGAGCGCGACGGAGCCGAGCTGCTGATCGGCCTCGTCGGCCGCCCCGCCGATGGTGAGCCGACGCGGTCGGGCAGCGACGTCGCGCTGGTGTTCGCAGATCCCAACGCCGACGATCACTTCTACCGCGGGCTGCTGCGTGCGCTGGCGAGCGTGTTCGGGGCCCAGGTCGAGACCCAGCAGGACACGATCGCGTGGCAGCGGGGCAGCTTCATGAGCGACGCCCCCGCGCAACCCGGCACGATCTGGCTCGATCCAGACAACCGCGCTCGAGTGCTGCGCAGCAAGCAGAGCTCGCTGACCGCCGAGGCCCCGAGCGAACCAGAACGGGAGGAGGATTGAGCGATGGCCATCCAACCCGCCAAGCCAGTACGGTCCTCCGGGGCCCGCGAGCCTGACGCACCCGACGCCGCCGTCGACGAGAGGCCCACGCAGCGCTTCTCCTCCAGGCAGCGCTTTGCCCGGCTGCGGTGGCTGATGGGCTGGCTGGTGATCCCTGCCCTGATCGTGGCTTCACTCTTCTTGGCCGGCATGCACGTGGGCGCCCGGCACCCGGACATGTGGCTCGCGCGGTTGTTGGTCTGGCTGTTCGGGTAGAGCGTGTGGGAGCCCGATGCGAGCGGGCTTGCGCATAGTTCGCTCGGGGGGCGACACTCGCGGCGGCCCATGTCGTACACGCTCGAGATCCGCTACGCCGACCGCCCCCCCGAGACTCGCACCTTCGAACAACCAGTCCTGATCATCGGACGCGATCAAGGCGACATCGCTCTACGCGACCCGCAGGTCTCGGGTCGCCACGCGGAGGTTCGCTGGGACGGTAGCACCCTCACCTTCCGCGACCTCGGCTCGAGCAACGGCTCGTTCGACGTGACCGGGCAGCGCCTCTACGCGCCCAAGCCCATGATCGTAGATCAGCCGATCCGCCTCGGCGGGTGCATGGTGACCCTCAAGACCAGCAGCGCGGCTCCGGCTACCGCGGGTGGCACGATGATGATGCCCGTGATGCCCAAGGGCGGACCGCCCGTGCCCGGACAGCCGCCTGGCTTCGGGCAGCCACCGACCTACGGCAACCAACCGCCGCGGCCCGGACAACCGCCAGGCTTTGGTCAGCCGCCGCAAGCAGGACAAGCGCCGAGCTTCGGTCAGCCGCCCCAGCAGCCCGCTCAACCGGCTGCCTATGGTCAGCCGCCGCAACAGCCGCCCCAACCCGCTTTCGGTCAACCCCCTCAACAACCGGCTCAGCCCGCGCCCGCGTTCGGACAACCGCCCCAGCAGCCCGGCTACGGTCAGCCGCCCGCTCAGCCCGCGTTTGGTCAAGCGCCGCCCCAGCCCGCCCAGCCCGCCTTCAATCAACCCCCGCAACAACCTGCCTACGGCCAGCCGCCCCAGCAGCAGCCGGTCAACATCGGCAACGAGCTCAACGCGGTCGGTCAGGGGATCCAGAGCGCGGGTAACCAGCTCGATCAGACCTTCCAAGCCATGGGGGCCGACGCCGATCCCAACTCGGTCAAGGGCCTCGTCATGCGCGGCTGGGTGGCGATCAAGCCCAACCTCGTTCAGGCGCTGCTGACCTTCGCGGCGGTGCTCGTGGTCACCACCGCCGCTCGCGTCCTGCTCGGGTGGATCCCGGTGCTCGGGACGATCGTCTCGATCCTGATGGGCCTGGTCTCGTTCGTCGCCGGCCCGCTGTCTGCTGCGGCGCTCGGCTACTTCGTGCTCAAGCTGCACCTCGGCGAGCCGGTCACCGCCGTCGATGCGTGGAAGACGGTCGTCAAGTCGCTGGTGCCCACGTGGGTCAACTTCGTGGTCGCGGGCTTGATCGCGTCGATCGGCTCGGCCTTCTTCCTCGTGCCCGGCGTGCTGCTCGGCTTCTTCATCGTGCCGCTCTTCTTCATCGAGCAAAAGCGGCTGCTGGCGATCAACCTGACCTCGCTCGACTACGTCAAGCGCGACTTGGTCAAGATCCTGATCGTGGTGTTGATCTGCGCCATCCCGATGGTCGCGCTGGTCGTCGTCTCGGTGATCCTCAACATCGTGTTCGGGCTCATCGGCAAGCTCTTCCTCGCCGGCTTCTTCGCCTACCTCGGTGGCGGCATCACCAACTTGCTGGTGACGGTCGGTGCCGGCGTATTGGTCACGCTCGGCGCGATGATCAGCGTGCAAATGTACTTCGACATCGCCAAGGCCAACGGCCGCAACATCGAGGACGAGGCCCGCAAGGCGCTCGCTGCATTCGAGGCCGGCATCAAGGACATCGGTAAGTTCGAGGTGCCCGAGATCGACTTGGGCTCGTCGAACCAAGGTCAACAGGCGCAGCCGCAGGGTGGTCAGCAGCCGCCGCAGCAAGGTGGCTATCAAGCGCCACAACAAGGCGGATTCGCGCAGCCGCAGCAGGCCGGCTACCCGCAACAAGGTGGCTACGCTCAGCCCGACCAGGGCGGCTATCCCCAGCAGGGCGGCTACCCGCAGCAAGGCGGCTATCCCCAGCAGGGCGGCTACCCGCAGCAAGGCGGCTATCCCCAG
>CBFGLP010000305.1:0-3923 GCA_965649595.1 uncultured Myxococcales bacterium
GGCCTTCGCAGCTGCACCAATCGGCTTGGCGAGCTTTCCGACCGCGCTCACACCAGATACGAAATCCGTGGCCAAGGCCCTCGCCGCCCCGTCGAGCGCAGCCGGAGCCTTGTCGACGGCCTCGCGTCGGGCCTTCTCGGCGTCCACGCGATCGCTATCGAACGTGTGGGTCGTAGAGGCCGCGCCTTTGCGGCCCGTGAGCGTGAATTCGAGGTTGAGCCCGATGCGCGGATATCCACCAATGACCTTCCAGCCGAGCTTGCTTCGGGCGCCCAGGTAGTGAAGCCCGGCGAGGCTCGCCTCGAAGCTGGCCGAGTCGAAGAGCGGACGCTTGGGCGCCGGGATGGGATGCCCGAGCATCTGTAGCCGCGCGGCTTCACCATCGATGGAATCAGAGCTCGTTGGAAGGCCTACCCCCAAGCCCTGGCCGAAGCTCCCCGAGACGCCGAAGCTGAGGATGTGGTCGGCGCGCTTGCGATCGATGAGATGGACGGCACCGTCGAGCCCGGCAGCGAGCTTCACTTCGCCCTTGGGCCCTGACGCCCAAACCGCCAGCTTCTCCCCATACATGGTCTTGGGCAGAATCGTGGACAGGCTCGCTTTGAGATCGCTCGGCTCGAAGCTGGCACTGTAGCCGCGCTTGCCGAATTCCAGCTTGTCGAAAGAGGGTAACTCGAATCCGGGCGACGCCGTCGGTTTGGCACTGGCCGCGGCTCGAGGCTCGTCCAGGGGGAGATCGAGCAGCGCGAGGGCCAGCGCAGGATCTCGCAGTTGCGCGTCGCTCAGACCGGTGACGAGCTCGCACAGCGACCTCCCGAGGCTGCTCGTCGGCTGTGGCCCCTCGACGCGGGGGACTACGGCGGACACACGGGCGAGCAGGTCTTGAAGCTCCTGCTGCTGCGGCCTCGCATTGGCTGCGCAGCGCAGCACCTCGAGGTAACGAGCAGCATCCGGCGGAGGCAGCTGCTTCGCGCATGTGACCGTGTCGATCGCGTTACCAGAGCCGGGTATGCAAGCGCGCTCGGGTTTCGGCTCGGGCCAGGACACCGAATAGGGGGACCGTTGAACGATTGGCCCCGTCTGGGACTGGTGACCGAGGTGACCGAGCTCGTGCGCGAGCAGCCTTTGGCCCGAGCGTGAATCGAGCGGGACCTGCTCGGCGAGCACGATGTGGTTGCCGAGCGTGAAGGCTCGCGCGTCGAGGCTTCGCGCCAGCGTTCCCGCGTCGGCGCTCGTGTGCAGGCGGACCCTCGACATGTCGACCCCCAATGTGGGCTCGAGCCGCCGGCGAAGCTCGGGGGCGAGCGCCTGCCCAGGGTCGGGGAAGCGCGCGTCCGGGATCGTGGGGGGACGCAGGAGCTGCCCTCGGGGCGATGCCGGCTCCGCAGCTCCCGCCTCCTCGCCTTTGGTCGAGGCCAACCTCCGCTCGATCCGGTGGGCCGTGCGGTCGGCTTCGGCTTCGCGCACGTCGCCGACGGCTCCCATGCGGAAGTCGGCGAGCGGACGCGAGGACCGGGGCTCGCTCGCCGCCCCGAGCTGTCCTCGCGAGCTCTGGGTTGTTCGTGCCGGACCGGTCCGACGACTGGTGAGGGGAGCAGCGGCACGGGCAGGACGCGCGACGGGACTCGACATCGAGGCCATGCTGGCGTGCTAGCAGCCTCGCGAAGCCTCGCAACACCCAACATGCGAAGGGCCGACCGCGACGAGGGCCTAGCAGGGTGCCCATCAATCGAAGAACTCGAAGCTCTCGCGCAACTGCTCGAACACGCGTCGATCGGGGCCCAGCACGGCGAGCATGAACACCGTGCGATCGCGGACGCAGAACACCGCGTTCAATTCCGTGCCATCGGAGATCCAGGTCAAATGTTGGGCGGGGAGGCCGGCCAAGGTCGCCTCGGCAGAGCTTGGATCGCCCATCGAGAGCTCCGCTCGAAAGCGGGCGATGCTGCCATCGAGCAGCTCTTGCCCGGAGTATGCGAGCCCGTGCGAGTTGAGCGCTAAAAGCATGATGTTGGCGCCCCATTTGGCGAGGTAGCCGCGGCCGGTCTCCCCCGCATATTCGGTCAGCTCCGGCTCGCCTCCCCCAGGCATATCGATGGCAAAGCCGCTGCGGAGATCGATCATTCGGCCATCGACGAATTGCATCGGCTCGAGCCCCTGCTCGAGCTGCAGGCCGTCGATCAGCTCGTCGATCAATCCATCGATCGGCGCGCGGTCCTGGTCGCGCGCGACGTGAATCAGCATTTCGATGTGGGAATCGCCATGCAGCACCTCGACGAGGTGGACGCGATCGGGTGCGCCGGCGACGTCTAGTCGCTCGACCACCGCATTGGTGTCACCTGCTCGGCGGTGCTCCTTGCCGCTACGTATGAGCCCGAGTGACGTCATCGAGGCCACGCTCTGCTCATGCACTTGCTCGAGCGTTGCCCCCGGGGGATCCAAGTGGCGAGCGGACACGGCGATCTGCACGTCCTCGCTCGGGTTCGCCAGTCGCAGCGGTGCGAGCGCTTCGTCGCCTGTCGAGACCAACCAGAACCCTCGCGGCAGTGTCCACGTGAAGTCGTGCCCGAAGTGGCGATAGACCCCGCGACGCACCGACCAGTCCGTGCCGAGGATATCGCGCCGATCGGGGACCTCGGCGAGCTCGGTCACCAGGGCCTCGAGCTCGCCCGCGTCGAAGGGCTGGACAGCAGCGAGGGCCTCGCTGATGCGCACCCGTAGCTGCTCGCGATCCAGGCGATCGGGCGCGTCGACGACAATCGCGAGGGTCTGCCCATCGATCACACTGGTCCCGCGGTAGCGCTTCGCAGCCCCACCCTCGCCGGCGTGTGCCAGCTGGACGAATTCGATCGGTTCACCGAGCCAGTCGACGAGCAGCGCCGTCTCGGGAGTGGTCGGCTGCCCACCGCCGTCGTCGAATACCGCGAGCCAGGGGGCATCGTTCGCCTCGGTCCAGGACCCCACCGGGGCTTGGAAAGCCAGCACGACGTCGTCGACGGCGTGGTAGAGCAGAAAGCTGGAGTGCAATGCATGCTCCTCGCTGGCTTCGGCGAGGGCTAATTCCCACCCGCGCGTCGGAGTCACTCGTAGGCGCTCGTGTACGGTCTCGAGCCGGCCTCCGCGTATGCGCCATCCGACGCCGACCTGATCAGTACCCAGATCGAGGGCGGCTCTGTAGGGCTCGGTCGCAAAGGGGGTGGTGCTCGTCTGCGAGGGGGAGCTCGCAGGCGGGGCCCACGAGACGCATGCGAGCACGAGGGCCAGGCAGCTGCCCGATGTAGCTCGCACGAGCGGCCGCTTCGACATCCCGCCGAGTGTAACGCAGCGGGTGGCAGGCGTGGGCGCGCGGGCTCAGATCTACAGCGCTCGTCGAATCCGATCGAGCGCCTCGTCGATCGTCGCCCGGTCGTGATGTCGGTTCGTGACCAAGCGAACGTGCCGCGGCGGCCTTCCGCTGGCGATCACCCCAAACGCCGCGAGTCGATCGAGCATCGCCTGTGTGCTCAGCCCAGTCCCCGCGTGATCGACATAGACCATGTTGCTCTCGACCGTCTCGAGGTCGACCGAAAGGCCCGGCATCGTCGATAGTCCCTCCGCCAGCACCCGCGCGTGGACATGATCCTCGGCCAGCCGATCGACCATCGTCTCCAACGCAACGATCCCCATCGCCGCGATCACCCCGGCCTGCCGCATCCCGCCGCCGAGCCGCCGTTGCACGTGGCGGGCCTGCTCGATCAGCTCGACCCCACCCGCGAGCACCGACCCGAGCGGGCAGCTCAGCCCCTTGGTCAGCGCGAACATCACCGAGTCCACGTCACGAGTGTATTTGTGCACCGACACGCCCGCCGCGATCGCGGCGTTGAAGATTCGCGCGCCATCGAGGTGCACCGCGAGCCCCCGCGAGCGCGCGACCTCGCAGAGCT
>CBFGLP010000306.1:0-2807 GCA_965649595.1 uncultured Myxococcales bacterium
GGAGAGGGAGAGGAGCGACTCTCGGATAGGCGATGGAGGGATAGGCGATGGAGGGAGGAGCGACTCTCGGAAGGGAAGCGGGGAGGGAGGAGCGACTCTCGGAAGGGAAGGGGGAAAGGGAAGGGGGAGGAAGGGAGAAGAGAAGGGAGAAGAGCGGAAGGACGATCAAGAGGACCGTGGCGGTCGCTCGAGAAACTCGTGCAGTTCCCCCCGTGGCCTCGCGCGGCGCAGCTTCTGCAGCGCCTTCGCCTCGATCTGTCGCACCCGCTCCCGTGTCAGCTCGAACTCCCGGCCGACCTGCTCGAGCGTCAAATCCCCCTCTTCGTCAATCCCGAACCGCAAGCGGAGGATCCGTTCCTCCCGACTCGTCAGATTTCCAAGCGCCAGGCGCAAGGTGTCGCTCAGCTCGCGCTCGCGGATCGATGCAATTGGATCCTCTGCGGCCTCGTCCTCGAGCAGGTCGCCGAGCTCCCCGTCTTCGCCGACTTTCGACTCGAGCGACATCGGATCGCGACCGAGCTCGAGCAGGAAGCGGACCCGCTCGATCGGCATGCCGAGGCGTTGGCTCAGCTCTTCGGGCTCGGCTTCGCGGCCGTGCTCGGACGTGAACTGCCGGCGGGCGCGGGTCAGCTTGTGCAGCGACTCGACCACGTGCACGGGCAGGCGAATCGTTCGACCGTGGTCGGCCAGTGAGCGAGTGATCGCTTGCCGGATCCACCAGATCGCGTAGGTCGAGAAGCGAAAGCCGCGGCCGGCATCGAACTTCTCGGCGGCGCGCATCAAGCCGAGGTTGCCCTCTTGCACGAGATCCAGCAGCGGGAGGCCGTGATGGACGAACTTGCGAGCGACCGAGACGACCAGCCGGAGGTTGGCGGCGACCAGATCACCGCGCGCCCTTCGGCTGATCTCGGCGCCTCGTTGCAACCCGCAGCGCAGCTCGGGGAAGCTCGTGCGGGGGAGGCCCAGCACGCCCTCGACCTCGACGATGGTGGCCTCGGCCTGCTCGGGGTTGCGGCCGAGCGCGATCGCGGCGAGGACCTGCTCGCCGCGGGCCAGCTCGCCCTCGACCTCGGCGATGATCTCGTCGAACACGTCGGCCGTGAGCGGAAGCTCGGCGCCGCGCTGGCGCAGCTCTTCTAGCGTCGCTTCGCTGGGCTCCGATTGCCAGCGTTGCCAGGCCTGTTCGTAACGCTCGTGCCGAAGCTCGAAGTCGGCGCGCGTACGCACGGAGTCGGAGCTGCTGCGGGGCGCGAGCACCTTGCCGAGCTCGTCCGCGTCACCAGTCGCGGGCGCTTCGACGACGAGCCCCCGGTCCGACCCTCCGCCCACTCGCGGGACCGTCTCGGGCGCGCCGAGGCGACGCAGATACAGCCCCAGCCGCTCGCGTCCGCAGCGAGTCGCGAGGGTCAAGCCACGCTGTACGGCTTCACCACGATCGCGGCGACGAGCGAGCTCGACCTCGCCTTCGCGGGTCAGCAGCGCGACGCGACCGATCTCCCGCAGGTAGGCACGTACTGGATCGGTCGAAGACAGACCGTGCTCGAGCTCGTCCTCGGACGACTCGGTGGACCTGCCCTCGGTGGCTGACTCGGACGACGGAGCTCGCTTGCTCGGAGACGACATGCGGAGACCTCGGACGGCAGGGGCGAGGCAGCTACCCCATTCGAGTCTGCCTCGCTCGGGGGCTCGCAGTCGGCTTTTTCGGCGCACGGGCAAGGAGCTGTCCGGAGCGCCCGCGCCGGGGCGGAAAGGTTGGGCCCCTGGTTTGGCTGGGCGTCGGCGCCTACGACTCGACAGGGGGGATCCTGCTCTCGTGATTGCGATGGCACCGTCGCGTGATCCTCGACCCCTCGGGGGGTACCATCGCACCCCCCTCGCATGCTCGTGCGCGTCGGCATCTTTGTCCGTGATGCGACCCTGCGTCAGCGGGTTAGGCGCGCGCTGTCGAGCGAGCGAGACGATGCCGATCCACGGATGGCATCGGTGGTGATCCATGAGGCCGAGCGCGGAGGCATCGGTTCGGGCGTGGTCGCTCCGGCGGGTGGGTTCGCCGACCTGCTCGAGCGGCTGCGCAGCGACTCGCAAGATCTCGTATTGATCGATGGCATCCCGCGCTCTGCCACGCATGAGGACGAGAGTGAGCCGACCAGCGATCCGAGCTTGCCCGAGCGTCCACGCGGGCCCGATCCAGCCGATGCGCGCCGCCTCGTCGACGCGCTGCTGGCTCTGCCGGAGCGTCCGGGCTTGATCCTGCTCCACCCCGAGGACGACCCGCGCGCGCACGCGGCCCTGCTCGCGGCTGGGTGTGTGGCCGTGCTGTGGACTGGGCTCTCGGACGCGGGCTTGAGCGAGGCGCTGGTGACCTTGTTCGAGCGGCGTCGCAACGAGAGCTTGACTCGGCTGCTGGCCGCGCGTCCGCAGCGGCCCGAGCCGGAGCCGATGATCTCGGTCAGCGCAGCCATCCAGCGGTTGCTAGCGACCGCTCGGCGGGTGGCCGTGGCCGACACGCCGGTGTTGCTGCTCGGCGAGACCGGAGTCGGCAAGGAGCGCATCGCTCACCTGCTCCACGCCTGGAGCCCGCGCGGGCGGGGGCCCTTCGTCGCGGTCAACTGCGCGGCGATTCCGAGCGAGCTGTTCGAGAGCGAGCTGTTCGGCCACGAGCGCGGGGCGTTCACGGGCGCCGCTCGGGCACGGCGCGGCCACTTCGAGCTCGCGCACGGCGGCACGCTCTTCCTCGACGAGATCGGCGAGGTCCCGATGGCGCTGCAGGCCAAGTTGCTGCGGGTGCTGCAGGACCGACGGATCCG
>CBFGLP010000307.1:0-3750 GCA_965649595.1 uncultured Myxococcales bacterium
GATCGACGAAGCAGGCGTCGCCGTCCTGACACTTGAGCTCACAGCTACCACCGCAGTCGATGTCGGTCTCGTCGCCGTCCTGGATGCCGTTCTCGCAGGGGCCGACGGCGGTGTCCGTCTCGTCGGTCGCGTCCGCATCCGCGGTTGCATCCGCGGTTGCATCCGCGTCCATGTCCGCATCGGTGTCGGCGGTAGTCTCTCCTACGCTCTCGCCGGACTCGGCGGTCGAGTCCGCGGTGCTCTCCGCCGACTCCTCCGCTGTGCCCTCGGCCTCGTCGGCGCTAGTGGCACCATCGGCCCCCTCATCCGCCGGGCAGTACTTCTGGCCGAGACCGTCGTCCTTGCAGGGCTCCGCACAGGCTCCGGCCAGCGAAGCGAGGGTCGTGAGCGCGAGCGAACCGAGAAGGGCGCGGAATTGTGGCAAGTGCACGCCGATCAGACCGAGCGAGAGCCCGGTGTTCCAAGCACAGGCGCGAAGTGGACGAGTCCGCGAGTCAGGCTCGGCGAGGCTGAGTATGGTGCGACTCGTGACCCTGGCCATCGCCCTGCTCGGGCTGCTGCTCGCCTTGCTCGCGCGTCGACGCGCGCGGCTCGGAACGCTCGGGCTCGACGACGTCGCGCTGGTTGCCGCGCTGCACCTGGCGTGGGTCGGGATCGTCGCGACCCTGCTGGCCTGGGCTGGATGGTTCGGGCCGCTCAGCCTCGGCGCGGCCTTGGGTGGCTCGGCGCTCGCGGTCTGGCCGTGGTCGGTCGAGCGAGCGCGCGGACACACATTGGAGCCTGGACATGCTCTCGAGCAATCACGCGCTGACGAACGTGAGCGGGGGCTCGCTTTCACGCTCGCCATGCTGCTGATCATCGGGCTCGGTGTAGGCCTGCGCGCACCCTCGATCCCCGCACCGCTGGCGGGCCGAGATCAGGGCACCTACTCGTTGCGAGCCGAGCTGACGGCCCGGACTGGGACCCTCGGCTGGACTGACACGCTGCTCGAGCAGGCGGGCGTCGACCGGCGCGAGGGCGTCCGTGATCCCGGCCCCGAGGATCGCCTCGGCCTCTACCCGAAGTCCGACGAGCCCTGGCGACAAGGTCACTACGAGGCTGCGTATCGACCGGGCGCGTACCTGGCAGATCGCGATCGCGGCGAGGTCGTGCCGCAGTTCATGCACCTGTTCCCGCTCCTGCTCGCGTGCGAGAGGCTGCTCGACGGTAGCTCCCCGCCGGGCTGGTTGCTGATGCCCTGGTTGGCCACGCTCTGGTTGCTGCTGCTGGCAGGCTGTAGCAGGTGGCTGTGGTCGCGTGGACCTTGGCCACTGCTGGTGGTCGGGCTGATCGCTTGCTCGCCCCTCGCGATCTGGACCAACCGCACCCCGCTGAGCGAGAGCGCGATGGCGGTGCTCGAGTGGGCGGCGGTGCTGCTCGCTGTTCGACTGCGCGCGGGCGTCGAGCCGCCCCGCAGCGAATGGTTGCTGGCGGGCTTGCTCGCTAGCTCGGCGTGGGTGCGGGGTAACGCGCTGATCTGCTTGCCGCTGGTGCTCGCGCTGCTGTGGCTACGACCACGCGATGCGACCCACCCGCGCGCCAGCCTCGGGCTGCTCGTCGGCTTGCTCGCAGCGATCGTCGTGCACGCGCTGACGGTCTATCCCTACTTGCACGACGAACTGCTGCGGCGCGTGCCCGACCTTCGGCTCGGGCCGCTCGAGCTGATCGTGCTCGCCGGAGCAGCCGCGCTCGCGTGGCTGCTCGTCGATGTCTCGCTCGGGTGGGCGCTCGCTCGGGGGGAGCGAGTGCGAAGGGCTCGCGACTGGCTGCTGGCCCGCGCGCCCATGCTCTTCGTGCTGGTCGGTGGGCTCGCGCTCGCGGCCTGGTGGTATTGGAAGCAAGCGGCCGAGCAACCCAAGCCCTTCAGCCGTCTGGACGCGGCGCCGATCCTGCTCGGCTGGCCGCTGCTGGCCATCGCTGGGGTCGGAGCGCTGATCGTGGCATGGCGCGCTCGACCGACGCCACACGAGGTATGGCTGGTCGCGCTCGCGAGCGTAATCCCAACCACGCTGCTCTTTTATGCCCCGCGCAACCTGCCTTCGCTCGGCTTGTTCTACTACGGTCGCTACCTCGTCCCCGAGCTGCTGCCGGTCGCGGTGTTGCTCGCGACTTGGGCGATCGCGACAATTGTCCAAGCGCTGATCCGACGAGGCACACCGCTACATCGCAGCGCGGCGGCCGTGCTCGGCAGCGGCCTCGCGGCCCTGCTCGCGTGGAGCGTGGCGGGTCCGCTGGTCACGTCTTCGCAGCTGCGCCTGCGCGAGTTCGAGGCGGCCGAGCGCGCGGTCGATTGGTTGGCCGAGCGGATCCCCGACGACGCGGTGGTGATCGCAGGCGGCGAAGGCTGGCACCACGGCCACACCTACAACCAGGTCGGCGGCGCGCTGGCGATGCGCGAGGGCGTGCAGGTGCTGCCCTACCGCACGCGCGAGGACGCGTGGGCGAGCGCCTGGGAGCTGCTCGTCGCGGCGCCCGAGCGCGGACAACCAGCTCGTCCCGTGCTGCTGCTGGTCAACGAGGCCAGCCACCACTACACGCGCAGCGACGGCGCACGCGTGGCGATGATCGACGATCTCCTCTGGGCGCCTTTCGTGGTCGAGCGAGCCTCGCTGCTCGAGCTCTTCGTGCACGCGCTGACGCCCGTCGACGACGCGACGCCGACCCGGATCGCGCGTCACGAGCTGCGCATGGGCCTGCTGACGCTCGCCGTCGATCCAGCCGCGTTGGCAGCGATCGAGCGGATCAAGCTCGACGATGCGCCGCTCGGTGCTCGAGTGAGCGGCGGAGCGTTCGACGATGGCCGCGCGTGCCTCGATCCCGATCGCTCGCTGAGGATCGAGCTCCCCCCGTCGAACGACCCAGACATCGCGCGCCACCTCGTGTTGATCGCCGCTCCAGGTACGCCCGAGCACAACCCGGCGTGGCAGGTGTCGATCGACGGCGAGCCGCTCGTGCTCGAGCCACCGCCAGGCCTGCGTCCGCACGCACGCGCGACGCTCGGCCCCTACCCGATCGCAGCACGACCTCGGTTGGTCGAGATCCGAGCCCCCGCGCTCCCCCCCGAGCGCCAGCTCGACGGTGCGTGCCGGTTCGGCGAGCTGCTCGAGCTGCGCCTGCTCCCGAGCGAGCGCTCGAGCCTCGCCGCGCTCGCGCCGGGTGAGATCGAAGCTCGCACGATCGTGCCACGCGATGATCACGGCCATCCCCCGCAGCCGACCACGTGGGTCAGCGGCCGAGCGCTCTCGAGGTACCGCCCCGGCATCGAGCTCTACGAGAGCGAGACGAGCAACGCCCCCCGAATCCCAGAGCCGAGCGGCGAGACGCTGCTGCTCCCCGGCGGCGCCCGACTCGAGTTCCCCGCGATCGATCTCCCGCTCGACGAGCGAGGCGAGCCACGACCGCTCGATCTGGTCGTGACGCTCGCCACCACCACCACCGCTGCCGATGCACGCCTACGAGTGCTCTCGCTCGACGACGCCGGCAACACCACCGAGCTCACCAGCATCGCCCCCCCGATCACCCGCACCGGCTCATGGACCTCCCCGCCCCAGTCATGGCAGCCGGTACACGCACGAGCCCGCATCACCGTAGTGCTCGACGCGAGCCCCGATCAGCAGGTCGCCCTCCGCGACATCGCCCTGTTCACCCAGACGCCCGAGTGGCCAAGCACAATCGCAGACTGACCTCTCCTCGAACCAGCCCACCGAGGTC
>CBFGLP010000308.1:0-2452 GCA_965649595.1 uncultured Myxococcales bacterium
GGCAGATCACCGGGGACGCTGTCGAGCAGCAGCCCGAGCGTGGTCGCCCAGCTGCGCCAGTCGTGCTCGTCGGTCCCGGTCACGTAGCGGCCGCACATGGGCGGAGCATAGCCCCCGTGGGGCTGACGAAGACAATCAGTCCTTCGGCCCGGACGGGCCAACGAAGCCCTCCGTCGGCCCGGACGGGCCGACGGAGCCCTCCTCGGGCTGACAAAAATCGATCCCCAGCCGAGCGAGCGGCCCCGCCAGATCGGCTGGCAGCGGAGCCTGGATCACGAGCTCGGCCTCGTCGTTCGGGTGCCGCAGCGTCAGCGCGGCGGCGTGCAGGGCCAACCGATGCAGGTCGAAGCGCGCGCGGAACAGCCGGTTGTGCTCGCCCTTTCCGTAGCGCGTGTCGCCGAGGATCGGATGGCTCGCGTGCTTGAGGTGCCGCCGGATCTGGTGCGTGCGGCCGGTCTCGGGGATCGCCTCGACCCACGAGTAGCGGCGCGGGTAGGGGGAGGGCGGCTCGTCGGGGTCCGGGCCGAGCTCGCACCACGCGAGCCGACGGATCCGGGTGAGCGCGTCGAGCCGCGTGCCGTCGTCCTCTTCGTCGACCTTCTTGAGCGGGTGATCGATCACGAGCTGCTCGGGCGCGAGCCCGCGGGTCAGCGCGAGGTAGCGCTTGCGGATTTCCCCCCGCTCGAACTGCCGGCTGACGTGGCGGGCGGCGTCGGGGTCGAGCGCGAACAAGAGCACGCCCGAGGTCGCGCGATCGAGCCGGTGGATCGGGTGGACCCAGCCCCCGATCTGCGCGTGGACCAGCTCGACCGCGACCAGCTCGTCGCGCGCCCAGCCGCGGTGGACCAAGAGCCCGCTCGGCTTGGCGATCGCGAGCAAGCGATCGTCGCGGTGGACCAGCTCGAGCGGTGGAGCCTCGGCGTCAGCCATCACTGCGTTCACTCGGCTCGGCGACGTGCAGCCCACACTCCTTGTGGTCGGCCAGCTCCCACCACCACCGGCCCTCGCGCTCGTGCTGACCCGGCAGCACCGCGCGGGTGCAGGGCTCGCAGCCGATGCTGATCATCCCGCGCTCGTGCAGCGGGTTATAGGGGACCTCGAAGGCGCGGATCGACTCCCAGACCTCGGCCGAGCTCAGCTTGGCGAGCGGGTTGAGCTTGTAGAGCGGGCCGTTGCGGCCAGCGAAGCTCACGTCGCGCTCGAACACCGCGACGTCGCTGCGGGTGATCGACTGATCGCGGCGCTGCCCGGTGATCCACGCGTCGAGCCCAGCCAGCTGGCGGCGCAGTGGCTCGACCTTGCGGATGCCACAGCACTCTTGGTGGCCGTCCTGAACGAACGAGAACAAGCCTTTTTGTCGGACCAGCCGCTCGACCGCCGGAGCCTGCGGAAAGCAGTACTCGATCCGCAGGTCATAGTGCTGCTCGACAGTCGCGAAGTAGCGGTAGGTCTCGCCGTGCAGCCGGCCGGTGTCGAGGCTGAACACTCGCGGCTTGCGGCCGCTGCGACCGAGCACGTCGCAGGCGAGCTCGAGCAAGAGCACGTCCTCGGCGCCGCTGAAGCTGATCGCTATCGTGTCGGGATCGAAGATCTCGTAGACGCGCGCGAGCATCCGGCGAGCCGAGAGCGGCTCGAGCTCGGCGGCGAGGGCAGCGACGTCGAGGTCGGGCATCGGCGCGATGATACGCATGATGCTCGGTGTTGCTACCGCGCGCCATGCTCGCGGTTCGGTCGATCGAGCGATGATGCCGCGAGTCGTGACGAGCGTCGGCTCGGTACGCGCTGTGACCCCTCGTCGGCTCAGGGCCGGCTGCCGTCGACGCGGTAGCGGGCGAGGTCGACGTGGATGTGGTTGTGGTGCAGGCGGTCGAAGTAGGGCGTGACCACGACCGAGAACACCTCTTCGTCGTAGAGCCGATTGGCGAGGGTCCGCAAGAACAGGGTCTTGGGATCGCTGGGGCTGTCGAGCTCGGGCAAGAAGTGGTCCTCGACGCTGATGGTCTCGCCGCTGTCGAGCTCGAAGCGCGCGAGGTCGATGCCGTTGGCGAAGCTGTGCTCGCTGATCAGGTCGTAGTTGACCATCTTGCGGCAGTTGTAGGTGCCGAGGTGGTGAATCGCGGTGATCCGCGCGCCCAAGATCCGCTCGGCCTCTTCTTGAGCGATGCGCTCGAAGTCGGCGAGGGCGAGCGCCATCGTGCAGGTCAGCAGCGGCTTGCTGCTGTAGGTGATCGCCCCGGGCCCCTGCTTGAGGCGGACGACCTGATGGGCGCCGCAGGTGTAGACGCCGTCGCGCTCGCCTCCGACACCGATGCGCGAGGGCTTGAAGGTGACCCCCGCGGCTTCGAGCCGAGCCTCGCAGTCGTCGAGGGGAGCGGGCGGGCCGACGATGTCGTCGTTGTCGGGATCGAGGTCGGCGTGACCCCAGGAGATTTGCTCGGGCTCGGGCTCGGGC
>CBFGLP010000309.1:0-1992 GCA_965649595.1 uncultured Myxococcales bacterium
GGCACCGGGTTCATGAAGTGCATGCCGACGACCCGGCTGGGCCGCTTGGTCTCGGCGCCGAGCAGCGTGATCGAGATCGACGAGGTGTTGGTCGCGAGGATCGCGTCGGCCCGGACCGCCTCGTCGAGCGCGCGGAACAGCTTCTTCTTGAGCTCGATGCTCTCGCTCGCGGCCTCGATCGCGAAGTCGACCGGCGCGAGCCCAGCGAGGTTTTCCACGCAGGTGATGCGAGCGAGCGTCGCCACCCGATCGTCGGCCGAGAGCTTGCCCTTCTCGACCGCGCGATCGAGCTGCTTGGCGATCGCCTGCTTGCCGGCCTCGGCCCGCGCGAGGTCGACGTCGGCGAGCAACACGTCGTAGCCGGCCTGAGCGGCGACTTGGGCGATGCCGCCGCCCATCTGGCCCGCGCCCAGCACTCCGATGGTCTTGATGGTCATCATGTCGTGGTCGTGATCGTGTTCGAGTTCAAGGACAAGGGACGACTCAGCGCTCGACCATCAGCGCGACTGCTTCGCCGCCGCCGAGGCAGAGCGAGGCGACGCCGCGCTTGCGACCGAGCTGCTTCATCGCGTGGATCAGGGTCACCAGCACGCGCGCGCCCGAGCAGCCGATCGGGTGACCGAGGGCGACCGCACCGCCGCGCACGTTGAGGCGATCCGAGGCGATGCCGAGCTTGTCTTGGTTGGCCAGGGCGACGACCGCGAACGCCTCGTTGATCTCCCACAGATCGACGTCGCCGACCTGCTTGCCGGTCTTGGCGAGCAGCGACTGGATCGCGCCAGCAGGTGCGGTCGTGAACCACTCGGGCGCCTGCGCGAACCCGGAGTAGCCGGCGATCGTGGCGAGCGGCTTGATGCCCCGCTTGTCGGCGGCCTCGCGCGACATCACGACCAGCGCCGCGGCGCCGTCGTTGACCGCGGGCGCGTTGCCAGCGGTGACGCTGCCGTCCTTGGCGAACGCCGGACGCAGCGTCGGCAGCTTGGCGATGTCGCCCCGGAAGGGCTCCTCGTCGCGGGCGAACTTCACGGGGTCGCCCTTGCGCTGTGGGACCTCGACCGCGACGATCTCCTCGTCGAACAGGCCCTCGCTGACGGCGTGCTGAGCCCGGCGGTAGCTCTCGGCCGCGAACGCGTCTTGGCGATCGCGGGGGATGTTGCACTCGCGGGCACAGATCTCGCCCGCGTTGCCCATGTGGAAGTTCTTGTAGGGATCCCAAAGGCCGTCGTTGACCATCCCGTCGACGACCGTCTGGTTGCCGAGTCGATAGCCACCGCGCGCGCCCGGCAGCAGGTAAGGCACGTTCGACATCGACTCCATGCCGCCCGCGACCAGGATCTCGGCGTCGCCCGCCTTGATCTGCTGGGCGGCGAGCATCACCGCCTTGAGGCCCGAGCCGCACACCTTGTTGAGCGTGAGCGCGCCGACCGAGTCGGGGATGCCTGCGCCCTTGCTGGCTTGCCGAGCCGGCGCCTGACCGACACCTGCGGGCAACACCATGCCCATCAGGACTTCGTCGACCTCTCGACCTTCGACGCCCGCGCGACGCAGGGCTTCGGCGATTGCGATCGAACCGAGTCGGGTGGCGGGCACGTCGGCGAGCGAGCCTTGAAAGCTGCCGATGGGGGTCCGCGCCGCGCTTGCGATGACGACTTCACGAGTCATGTGCACCTCTCCTGGGATCGCCTTCGCCTTAGGCAAGCCGCGGTTTCGACCGAGGCCCACCACCAGGTCTGGCGACGCGACGATGCTGCGTGATCTCTGGGCTTCCGCGATCATGCAGACGGCCCATGGTCGCCGTGCGGATTACCACGATGATCGGCACCATTCGTGGGTCCCGCGGCCCCTTTTCGAAGCCTCACTCGACTCGTCCGTGAGCCCTGGCGTGCATCGAGCTTCGCGGATTCCTTCAGCCGGCCGTGCACGACGCCTGCGTCCGCTCGAATAGCCCCCTTTGGGGGCCAGACAAACGACCGCGAACCCGGAACCAGCCCA
>CBFGLP010000310.1:0-1678 GCA_965649595.1 uncultured Myxococcales bacterium
CGGTCTCGGTCGTGTCGCCGTCGCCATCACCATCACCGGGATCCGGGCTCGGATCGTGGTCCGGCGGCCACTCGGGGACGGTCGGCTCGGGCCCCGTCGCGCCGGTCGAGAAGCGAAACTCGTAGCCCTCGAGCAGCTCGCCGTGGATCGTCTGCACGCCCGGCTCGACCGTGACCGTATAGATGGTGTCGGGCTCGAGATCGGCCTGCGGCTGCAAGTGCACGACGTGGGCGTCTTGACCGTAGTAGTGCCACAGCTCGAGCGGCACCACGGTCCCGCCCTCCGACTCGAGCACGAATTGCTCGGGGCCGAGCGGCGCGTCCTCGAGCCCGCGGGCGAACACGACCGTCACCCAAGACTCGAGCGTGCTGCTGTCGATCGGGTGGTTGGTGCCGCCATCGGGTGGCAGCGTGCCGAGCACTGGGCCCGGTAGCGGCTGCTCGTGCGCGACGGCCCACAGCGCTCGCCAGTAGCGGGCGATCAGCTCGCCTTCGCAGGGCGGGTTCCCGGGCACTGCTGGATCGAGCAGGTGCTCGCGACCCCAGGGAAAGGGCGCCGCGTTCTCTTCGACGATGTCGGGCATCTGCGAGAGGATCCCGACCGAGTTGACCGCGATGCGCAGCAGGTTCTGGCCGTCCATCATCGTCGCCGGGTCGACGTCGTAGCCGACCTGGTCGTAGATCTGGTCGAGCAGCAGATAGGGGACGGTGTCGCTCGGGGGCGTGCGTGGGCCAACCTCGGCGATCAGGATCAAGTCGCTGGCGGTGTCGAAGTCGCCGAAGCTGCCGTCGTAGAGCTTGACCCGCTCGCCGTAGAGCGAGTCGAACACCTGATCCGCCATTCCATGCGAGGCCATGCCCATCGTGAAGGCCAACAGCTCGGCGCCTTCGTCGGTGTAGGGCGGATCGTGCTGGTCGATCACGTGCTGCAAGAACGCGCCCTGAAAGGGCTCCCAGTGGGCGATCTCGGCGTAGGGGTCCCCGAGCGGGTAGCCACCGTCGGGGAACATGGTCCCGTTGTCGAGCATCGCGCGCAGCTCCGGCCGATTGAGGAACTCCAGCAGCGGGCCCTCGGGCACGTGGGTCAGGGCATGGTCGGTGATCCACAAGTGAGCCGACTGACCATTGGCCGCAGAGGTCGAGGGCACGAGCAGGGCCAGCGCGACCACGGGGAACACCAGCGAAGCAGCACGCATTGGGCCGAGGCTACCAGTATGGAGCTTTGCGGGTGCAGACTCACGAGCGCTCGTCCTCGCCCGCATAGGCCCCGGTTGGCCATTCGGAGTGCCACGAGAGTGCAGGAAGCCTGCGGGGGCAACGAAACCCCACAGGGGCGAAGAAGGCTCCCGCGGCGACCGCGAGATCGCAGCGATCGCAAAACTCTCGACCTGCACCCCCGCGTCGCTGTATGACGGCGGTCGCCAGCATCCCCCTTGCTGATGTAGGAGACCTAGCCGTGAAGACCGCCCTGCTTTCCAAGTACACCCTCGTCCTTAGCCTCGGAATCGCTGCCCTCTCGACCGCCTGTGGCGGCAAGGAAGAGGAAGAGGGCACCGATGACGTCGACACCACCGAGAGCGACACGACCGACGGCGACACGACCGACGACACGACGACGGACGACACGACCGACGACACGACGACGGACGACACGACCGACGACACGACGGACGACACGA
>CBFGLP010000311.1:0-4937 GCA_965649595.1 uncultured Myxococcales bacterium
AGCTGCTCGAGGGCGAGACGCTCGCGGCCCTGCTCGCGCGCGAGGGTCCGCTCGGGCCCGAGCGGGCGCTTGCGATCCTGCGTCAGGCCGCGCGGGCGATCGCCGAGGCTCACTCGCTCGGGATCGTTCACCGAGACATCAAGCCCGAGAACCTGCTGATCGGGCCCTTGGCGGGCGAGCCGGACTTCGTCAAGGTGCTCGACTTCGGGGTCGCCTCGTTTGCGGAGGTCCGGCACGCCGACGAGGACGCGTCGACCGAGCCGACCACCGTGGTCCGTCCTTCGGAGGCAGCGAGCGCTCGCTCGCGCGGACGAGCGGGTGGACGAGCGGCCGAGGACGCTGCCCGCACCAACGTCGGGCGAACCGTTGGCACGCCGCTTTACCTCTCGCCCGAGGTCGCGCGGGGCCAAGCGGCCGGCCCCCCCTCCGACGTCTACGCGCTCGGCTGCGTGCTCTTCTTCATGCTCACCGGCCGCCCGCCCTTCATCGATGCGGATCCGCGCTCGCTGCTGCTGGCCCACGCCGAGCTGCCGCCTCCACGGCTGACCGAGCTGCTCGACGCCGAGCTGCCGAGCTACGTCGAGGCGTTGGTGTCGAGCTGCCTGATCAAAGATCCCGAGCGGCGGATGGCCGACGCGGGGCTGTTGGTCGAGGCGATCGATCGTTGCTTGCGGCTGGCGGAGGACGACCGCCGACGCGGCGTGACGCTTCGTGCCCCGCGGCTGCGCCAGGGGTTCGTGCCCCCACGTTCGTCACAGACCGAGACGGACATCAGCTTGTTGGACTAGCGGGCTCGCCCTTGCCGGGCTGCAACGAGCGGATTACAACCGCCGCACCGTGCACACGTCGTTTGCTGGGCTTACACCGCGGGTCGGACAGGACATGCCCCGAGCGGGTCGGCCACCCGAGCGCGGCGCTCGGGCTCGGCTCGAATGGCTGCTCGCGGGGCTGCTCTCGCTGACCTGCGCGGGGTTGCTGGGCTGCGACGAGCAAGACCAGGCGGCCCCCGAGGTTCGGGTCCCGCGGGTCCGCATCGCCGAGGTCGTCGAGGTCGTGCCCGAGGTCTCCTCGCGTCACCTGATCCTGCTCGAGCCGAAGCGACGAGCCCAGATCGCCCCGCGCTTCGGGGGCCAGATCGCCGAGCTGCTGATCATCGATCAGCAGGAGGTCGAGGCCGAGCAGCTGCTGGTCCGGCTGGTCGACTCCGACGCCCGCGGCACGCTGCTCAGCGCCAAGGCCTCGCGCGACAGCGCGTCCGAGCGGCTGGCGGATCTCGAGCGGCAGCTCGACGACGCCCGCGAGCTGCTCGCGGCCGGGGCCGGCACGGCCCGCGAGGTCGAGCGGCTCGAGAGCGAGATCCTCACCACCCGAGCGTCGATCAAGCAGGCCTCGGGCCAGGTGCTCACGTCCCGCGATCGTCGTGACGCCAACCTGATCAGCGCGCCATTCGAGGGGGTGATCACCTCGCTCGATGTCGAGCTGGGCGAGTACGTCGGTCCGGGCACGGCCATCGCGAGCTTGTCCGAGCTGACGACGCTGGCGGTCGAGATCCCGCTGTCCGAGCGCGAGATGGTGCTCCACGATCGTGGCGGCCTGCGCTTCGAGGTCCGCGTGCGCGGGGCCGAGGTCGACGCGAAGCTGATCTGGGTCGCGCGCGAGGCCGATCCAGGCACCAACACCTTCACCGCTCGGCTCGAGCTCGCCAACCCCGACAAGCACCTGCGCGCGGGCGAGTCGGCCGAGGTGCTGGTCCGCGGTGAGACCGGCCAGCGCCGACTGGTCGTGCCCTCGACCGCGGTCCGCTGGGAGGGCAAGCAGGCCTACCTGCTGCGCGCCCACGCGACCGGCAGCGGCGAGGATGCCCGCGAGCAGCTCGAGCGCATCGACGTGAGCGTGCACGAGGACGTCGCTGGTGGTGTCGCGGTCGAGGGTCCGATCGCCGCGGGCGATCGGGTCGTGTCCTCGGGCCCGGCGACCTTGGTCGATGGTGACGAGGCGGTGATGGTCCCTTATCCACCGGGCGGTGGCCCGGTCGCCAAGCCCCAGCCCTGACCCGAGGAGCCGCCGATGTTCGACAAGATCATCCGCCTCAGCGTCGACAACAAGGTGTTCGTCAACCTGCTCTTCCTGCTGATCATCGCGGCCGGGTGGATCGGCGCGACGAAGCTGCCGCGCGAGCAGTTCCCGGAGGTCAGCCTCGAGAGCGTCGCGGTCGACGTGCTCTACGTCGGGGCGACCGCCGAGGACGTCGAGGAGCTGATCGTCCGCCCGATCGAGGACGAGCTCGAGAACGTCTCGGACATCAAGCGGATCGAGGCGACCGCGAACGAGGGCGCGGCCAGCCTGATCATCACCTTCAACGCGGGCACCGATCTGCAGGACGCCCGGGCCGAGGTCGAGAAGGCCGTCGCCGCGGTGCCTGATCTGCCCGAGGACGCCGAGACGCCGCAGGTCCGGGAGGTCAAGATCGATCTCCCGGTCCTGACCGTGGCGCTGATCGGTGATCGCTCGATCCGCAGCGAGGCCGAGCGCGTGAAGGAGATCCTGGCCGACGCGCCGGGGGTCTCGGGCGTCGACGTGGTCGGCCTGACCGAGCGCCGAATTATCGTAGCGCTCGACGAGGTCAAGCTACGCAGCCTGCAGATCCAGCCTTCGCAGGTCAGCCAGGCAATCCGCAGCGCCAAGGCCAGCGTGCCCGCAGGCACGGTCGAGACCGGCGGGTCCGAGATCTTCGTCAAGACCGACAAGCGCTTGCAGTCGGCAGCCGACGTGGCCGCGATCCCGCTACGGCCCGGCTCGCCGCTGCGGCTCGGCGACGTCGCCGAGGTCCGCGAGCTCGAGGAGCAGCCCGACACCCGCTACTACGTCAACGGCGAGCCGGCCATCCAGATGGTCGTCATGCGGGAGGAGAGCGCCGATCCGCTCGAGATCCGCGACTCCATGGACGCGCTGATTCCGACCCTCAATCAGCAGCTGCCGCCGCACGTGCAGGCGGTCGTCGCCGAGGACTACACCACGCTGATCCGCGATCGCCTGCGGACCGTGCTGTCGAACGGGATCGGCGGGGCGATCCTGGTGGTCATCGTGCTGTGGGCGATGTCGGGCCTACGCCAGGCGCTGTTGGCCGTGTGGGGCATGCCGGTCTCGTACCTGTTCGCGACCTGGGCGATGGACCAGACCGACATGACGCTCAACGTCATCTCGACCTTCGGTCTGCTGATCGCGACCGGCATCATCGTCGACGACGCGATCGTGCTGATCGAGAACGCCCAGCGGCACCTCGAGATGGGCAAGTCACGGGTCCGCGCGGCGATCGACGGATCCAAGGAGGTCATGCTGCCGGTCGTGGTCGCGGTCGCGACCACCTGCTTCGCGTTCCTGCCGCTGACGATGGTCGGCGGCACGATGGGCCGGGTGCTGGGGATCCTCCCGCTCGCGGTGATCTTCTGCCTGCTCGGATCGCTGGCCGAGACGATGTTCATCCTGCCGGGCCACCTCGCCCACTTCGCCAAGGAGGACGCGGTCGGTGGTCGTACGGCGCGCTTGAACGAGCGCATGAAGGCCGTCTATCGACCAGTGCTCAACCTCTGCCTCCGCTGGCGCTGGGTCGTCTCGAGCGTGGTGTTCGCTGGCTTCATCGGCGCGCTCGTGTTGGCGACCAAGATGCCCTTTCAGTACACCGCGCCGGGCAAGCCGACCGAGATGCAGGTCAGCTACAAGCTGCCCGCCGGGGTCGCGCGCGAGGCCACCTACGCGCAGGGCGAGGCGATCCGACAGCTGGTGTTCGACGAGCTGGGCGTCGAACGCGAGGGACCAGACAGCCTCGTGGCCTCGACCAAGCTGCGGGTCGGCTCGGTTCGCGACCCGCGCACGCAGGTGCTCGAGACCGGGGCCAACACCGGGATTATCCGGTTCGAGTTCCGGCTCGAGCCGGAGCTGCTCGAGCGGTTCCCGGCGATGGTCGAGGTGCTCGACGAGCAGCTCGCCAACAACCCCGACATCGCCAGCTACAAGCTGATCCTCCCGCAGGCGGGTCCGCCCGCGGGTCCGGCCATCACCGCGCGAGTGCGTGGCCGCGACCCCGAGCAGATCGACGCTGCGGTGCGCGAGATCAAGGCGTTCTTGCGCGACGTCGAGGGCGTCCGCGACATCGATGACGACAGCGGGATCGGCAAGGAGACGTTCCGGGTCGAGGTCGATCAGGATCTCGCCGCGCTCTACGGCCTGAACGAGCTCGAGATCGCCAACGCGCTGCGGGCCGCGATCGACGGCCTGGTCGCGACCGAGGTCTCGATCGACGAGCAGAAGGTCGAGATCGTGGTCCGGACCGAGGGCGCCCAGCGGCTCGATCGCGAGGGCATCGGCAGCCTGACGATCACGACCACCAGTGGCAAGGTCGTCCGCCTCGATCAGGTCGCCGAGCTCGAGCGCACGCGCGAGCTCGGCACCGTTCGGCGCCGCGACGGCCAGCGGACCGTGGCGGTGACCGCCGACGTCGAGCCTTCGGTGATCACGGCGGTCGAGGGGGCCAAGCAGATCCAGGCGTTCTGGGACGAGCGGATCGCCCCGCGCTACCCCGAGCTGACGATCGGCTTCGGTGGTGAGACCGAGGAGATCAACGAGAGCCTCGCCGACCTCCCGGGCGCGTTCTTGCTCGCGATGGGGCTGATCTATGGCGCGCTCGCGCTGCAGTTCCGCTCCTATGTGCAGCCGCTGATCATCATGGTCGCGGTGCCCTTCGGCTTGATGGGAGCGATCTTCGGCCTGTTCGGGATGGGCTACGACCTCTCGCTGTTCGCGTTGTTCGGCGTGGTCGCGCTGACCGGCATCGTCGTCAACGACTCGTTGGTGATGGTCGACTTCATCAACCAGCGTCGGCGCGAGGGGGCCGATATCCATCGCGCCGCGCTCGACGGCGCGCTCGAGCGCCTGCGCCC
>CBFGLP010000312.1:0-6991 GCA_965649595.1 uncultured Myxococcales bacterium
CCCGATTAGGGTTGGTCCTTCGATTGGGCGCCGCCTCGGCAAAGCCCGTCTGGGGCCCCATCCTCACGGCGGACTGATCACTGGGGATCGCCGCAGAACTGCTTGGGCTTCGCCCATGCGACCATCTGCGCCCAGAATTGATCGACGTCTGCGAACCCCTGCCAGTCGCTGTCGAAGGTCACCCACTCGTCCCCCCATACGATCACTCGGCCCGAGTCGTTCACCGTCTCGTGGGCTAGCCCGGCGTCCCCCGAGGGCACCGTCGCAAAGATCGTCGACATCCCTTGATTCTCCAGATCCACGGGCACGATTCCGCCGTGGAAGTTCACCTGCGAGATCCCCATCGAGATGGGGTGCTGCTGGTCGAAGGTCGGGGTCACCCCCGCGACCGTGTGAATGTACCCGCCCTGATACGCCAGGCCAAAGGGCGCCAGCACGGTGTTCGCCCGATCCCGCTCGGGGCCGGGGTTGCCGTTGTCGAAGTTGTAGCCGATCAGGGTGATCAGCCCGCGGCCCTCGTCCTTGACGAATGCCTCGATCGCGGCGGCCTCGTCGGGGCTGAGCGCTCGCTCGATCCGATCGATCAAGATCAGGTCGTAGTTGCTCAATAGCTCGGGCGTGACGACCCCGGGGTTGTTGGCGAGCAGGTGCCGACTGACCGACGTGCCCTGCATCTCCAGCCATGCCTCGAAGTCCGAGGTCGGCGCAAACCCGGTCGCGCCGAGGATCCCGATCGCCAAGCAGTCGCAGAACCCATCGTTGCCGACGTCGACGTTGTCGATCACGTCGTCGCAGTCGTTGTCGAGCCCGTCGCAGGTGACCTCGATCGGCTCGGTCGCCATGCAATTTCCGCCGTCGCTGGTCTCGGTCTCCTCGGTGGCGTCATCGGAGCTGGTCTCGGCCTCGGTGGCGTCGTCGGAGCTGGTCTCGCTCTCGGTCGCGTCGTCGGAGCTGCTCTCGCTCTCGGTCGCGTCACCGGAGCTCTCGCCCTCGGCGGTGCCGCTCTCGCCTTCGTTGGTCTCGCTGGCGCTCTCACTCGATCCGGTCTCGACCTCGTCCGCGCCTTCGCCTTGGTCATTGCTCCCTCCACCACCGCACGCGGACAGGCTGAGGGTCGTGAGGCAA
This sequence comes from uncultured Myxococcales bacterium, assembly GCA_965649595.1. Lineage (GTDB taxonomy): Bacteria > Myxococcota_A > Polyangia > Nannocystales > Nannocystaceae > Plesiocystis. The sequence goes on from CBFGLP010000312.1 coordinate 1,126, forward strand.
GCGAGCAGCTGGATCGAGGTCTGGAGCATGCCCGAATCCTAACAAGATCCGAACAGGGCACGAGCGAGCCTCCAACGCTCAGTGGAGTTTCCAAGCGATGTCTGATTGATCGAGCCCTGCTCGCGTGGGCTGGTCCGCGTCGCTCATGGCTCGCATGCTGACGCGGGCCGCTGGTACTCTCCCGGCCATGGACTTCGCCGTCCCCGAGGCCCTGCGCTCCACGCTCGCGGCGATCCGCCGCTTCCTCGACGAGCAGGTGATCCCGGCCGAACGCGAGCTGCTCGGCGCTAGCGACTTTCATGCGGCCGAGGCCCGCATGACCGAGATCCGCCAGCACGCCAAGGCTCAGGGGCTGTGGCTGCCGCAGCTCGCCAAGCGTCACGGTGGCATGGGCCTCTCGTTGCTCGAGCACGGGCTCGTCAGCGAGGTGCTCGGTCGCAGCCCGCTCGGCCACTACTCGCTCAACTGCCAAGCGCCCGACGCCGGCAACATGGAGATCCTGGCCGAGTACGGCAACCGGGCGCAGCGCGAGCGCTGGCTCGAGCCGCTGCTCGCCGGCACGATCCGCTCCTGCTTTGCGATGACCGAGCCCGACAAGGCCGGCAGCAACCCGATCTGGCTCGGCACCACGGCGCGGCGCGAGGACGACAGCTACGTGATCGATGGTCACAAGTGGTTCACGACCGGCGCCGACGGGGCCGCGTTCGCGATCGTGATGGCGGTCAGCGAGCCAGAGCAGCCGCCGCACAAGCGGGCGAGCATGTTCATCGTGCCGACCAACACGCCGGGCTATCGGTTGGTCCGCAACATCCCGATCATGGGTGAGGCGGGCAGCGGCTGGGCCAGCCATGGCGAGGTCCGCCTCGAGGGCTGCCGGGTGCCGGCCGCCAACATGCTCGGGTTTCCGGGCGCCGGCTTCTTGATCGCCCAGGCGCGGCTGGGGCCGGGACGGATCCATCACTGTATGCGCTGGATCGGCATCTGCGAGCGCGCCTTCGACATGATGTGCGAGCGCGCGGCCACCCGCGAGCTCGCGCCTGGCGAGCTGCTCGGGCACAAGCAGACCATCCAGAACTGGATCGCCGAGAGCCGGGCGGAGATCGACTCGGCGCGGCTCTTGGTCCTGCACGCGGCCTGGCGGATCGACGCGGTCGGGCAAAAGGCCGCGCGCGTCGACGTGTCGCTGATCAAGTTCCACGTCGCAAAGGTGCTCCGCGACGTGCTCGAGCGGGCGATCCAAGTCCACGGCGCGCTCGGCATCACCGACGACACCGTGCTCAGCTTCTTCTATCGCCACGAGCGGGGCGCGAGGATCTATGACGGGCCCGACGAGGTCCACAAGTCGGTCGTCGCTCGTCGGATCCTCGAGGACCATGGGCTCGGCCCGCGCAGCAACCCCAAGCACGGCAGCAAGCCGGAGGGATCGCCATGAGCGACACGAGCGACGTGCTCGATCGACCCAAGTCGGTCCGAGCCGGCGAGGAGCTCGACCGCGAGGCGCTCGCGGCGTGGCTGCAAGGTCGCCCCGAGCTGGGCTTGCTCGCGCCTGCGCAGGGGGCCGAGGCGATCGAGATCCAGCAGTTCCCCAGCGGCTACTCGAACCTCACCTACCTGCTGAAGGTCGGCGAGACCGAGCTCGTGCTGCGGCGGCCTCCGTTCGGCAACACCGTCAAGACCGGCCACGACATGAGCCGCGAGCACCGGGTGTTGTCGTCGCTCGCGCCGGTTTATCCGCTCGCGCCGCGACCGATCGCCTACTGTGACGACTCGGCGGTGCTCGGCGTGCCCTTCTATCTGATGGAGCGGCGCCACGGCGTGATCGTCCGACGCCGCTTGCCCAAGGGCATGAGCCTCGATCCCGTGCAGGCGCGCGAGCTCTCGACGGCAGTGATAGATGGGCTCGCGGCCTTGCACGCGATCGACGTCGAGGCGGTCGGGCTCGGCGATCTCGGCAGGCCCGAGGGCTATGCGCGACGCCAGGTCGAGGGCTGGACCCGTCGCTGGGAGCAGTCGCGGACCAAGGACCTCCCGAGCATGGACGCGCTGGCTCGCTGGCTGGCAGCCGAGCTCCCGGCCGACGCCGACGCGGATCCCAGCCTGATCCACAACGACTACAAATACGACAACGTCGTGCTCGACCCTGCCGACCACTCGCGGATCGTCGCGGTGCTCGACTGGGAGATGGCGACGCTCGGCAGCCCGCGCATGGACCTCGGCACCACGCTCGGCTATTGGGTCGAAGAGAGCGACGACGCGAGGCTCCGGGGGGCCGCATTTGGGCCGACCGATCTGCCTGGTAGCTTGACCCGCGCCGGTGTGGTCGAGCGCTACGAAGAGCGGAGCGGACGCAGGGTCGAGCGCCCGGTCTTCTATCGCGTGTTCGGGATGTTCAAGATCGCGGTGATTGTCCAGCAGATCTTCGCCCGCTACCAGCGAGGCTCTACCCAGGATCCCCGCTTCGCCGCGCTCGGGTACTTCGTCGAGCTGCTGGCCGAGGTCGGCGGCGAGGCGGCCAGCTCGGGACGCCTGTAGTCGAAATGCCCACCACTTCGTCGGCCCCACGGGAGCCGAGGCAGGGGTGTTGGTGCTCGAGCGGGCCCGAGCAAGTGAGGTGGGGTCCGTTACGTATTGTTCGTTCGACTCGTGCGGTCACACGAGAGCGACGGATCGACGTGCCGCCTGCCGGGTCGGCGAAGTACCATGAGCGCATGGACTCGTCTGCGGACCGCGACCTCCGATCCGACTGGCGCCTTCTCTTGCTCGCGCCTGCCTTGGCCCTCACCGCCTGCGCCAAGCCTTGCCTCGATGACGGCCTCGGCCAGAAGTTCTGCCCTCAGGACGAGGACGAGACGATCGGCGACACCAACGACGAGGCCGACGATCCGACGACTGGCCCCGAGACGACCGCCGAGGCTGGCGAGACCGAGGACTGCCCGCTCTTCGACGTGGTCCTGATCCCGCAGATCCCCACGCTGGTGCTGCTCGTCGATCAGTCCGGCAGCATGACCGCGGAGTTCGGCGACAGCGATCGTTGGAACACGGTCTACGACGTGCTGGTCGGCCAAGACGGCGTGGTCCCACAGTTTCAAGCCGGCATCCGCTTCGGCCTGAGCCTCTACACCTCCAACGAGGGTGACATGGGCGGCGAGTGCCCGATCCTCACCGAGGTCCCGCCGGCGATGGACAACCTGACGGCGATCCAGGCCTTGCTCGACGCCAACGGTCCCGCGGGTGACACCCCCACGGGCGAGAGCTTGGACGTCGTCGCTGGCGACCTCGCGGCGTTGGACGTGGTCGGCCAGAAGTACATCGTGCTCGCGACCGACGGCGAGCCGGACACGTGCGCCGAGCCCAACCCGCAAAATGGACAGCCGCAGGCGATCGCGGCGGCCGAGGCCGCGTTTGCGGCCGGCATTCAGACCTTCGTCATCTCGGTCGGTGACGAGGTCAGCGAGAGTCACCTGCAGGACATGGCCAACGCCGGCCGCGGCGTGCAGCCGGGTGATCCCAACGCGCCCTTCTATCTCGCGCTCGACGAGCAGGCGCTGGTCGACGCGTTCGCGGACATCCTCGCGGGCGTGCGCTCGTGCAAGCTCTCGCTGATGGACCCGCTCACGCCCGAGCAGGCGCAGACCTGCGAGGTGTTCGTGAACGGCAACGCGATCGCCTACGAGGACCCGAACGGCTGGACGCTCGATGGCAGCGACGTGGAGCTGCAAGGAGCGGCCTGCGACGCGCTCCAGGCTCAGACTTCATCGGTCTCGATGGAGTGCTCGTGCGCGGCGCTGAGCGGTTGATAGCGGCGGCCCTCAGCCAGGCACGCTCACGCCTTCGATCACCAGCGGCGGCGAGCCGCTGCGCTCGTCGTGCAGCGTCAGCCTGACCCAGGGCAGATCCAAGATCGCCCCCAGCCCGCGCATGTAGAGGTCGTCGGTGTCGAACTCGAGCTCTTTGAACAGAGCAGGGTCGGGCCGAAAGTGCACGCGCGTCTGCACTGGAGCATCGGCCGAGAGGCGCTCGCCGATCCTCAGCGGGCACAGCGGTCGCCCGCGATAGAACGCCTGCCGAGCGATGCCCGAGCGCAGGTGGACCTCGAAGTGACACCAATGGCTGAGCGCGTTGGTGACGACCGGGGCAGCCATCGAGCGCGTGAGCACGAGCTCGCCCTCGGGTGTCTGCCGTAGCCAGGGCCAGCGCTGCAAGCCACGCGAGGCTCGCTGCGGCTCGAAGCCCGGGCCGTCGTGGCAGACGCTGGCCGAGCCGTCACGATGGATCCGCAGCTCGATGTGCTCGCAGCGGGCGAGCGCGGCGTCGTCGAGCGCGAACGCCAGCGCTCCTTCGACCAAGGCACCGAGCGCGCTCGGGCGCGTACGATCACCGACGTAGCGGGAAGCCTCGAGCCGAATCGACTCGACGATCGAGCTCGAGGGGCGCGCGGTCGCGGGACGATCACTGATCCAGAGCGAGCTCGTCTTGGTGGCCCAAGCTGGGCCAGTCGAGGCTTGGACGGAGTGCTTGAGAGGCGGCATGGCGTGGCTTCGGCCCCGCAGGACCGAGTCGAGTGCTCGGGGATCGATCGAGCTCGAGCCAGAGGACCGTACCGTCACGGCGGAGGAACCTAGACGAGTCGAACGAGCGGCGCCAGGGGGTGCCGCGACCACCTCGAATCGATCAGGAGCACATTCGGTTTGGTCACTCACGATCGTGCTCGGTCATCCCTTTGCTGGGCCCCTTTGCCCGGAGCGTTCGCTCGCCGGGTGAGTCGAGATCACCAGGTGGGATTAGCTGCGCACGAAGGGCTCGGCTCCAGCAACGATCGCGTCGACCACCGAGGGATCGGCCAAGGTCGAGACGTCGCCCAGCTGGTCCGGCTGACCCTCTGCAATCTTGCGGAGGATCCGACGCATGCACTTGCCCGAGCGAGTCTTTGGCAGCCCGGGGACGACCTGCAGGCGATCGATCCGAGCGTGCGCCCCAATGCCTTCGCGCACGGCTTGGTGGATGCTCGCGTCGAGGTCGGCATCGAGCGTCACACCGGGCTGCAAAACCACGTAGGCGTGCACGCCTTGGCCCTTGAGCGCGTGCGGGTAGCCGACGACGGCAGCCTCGGCGACCTCGTCGACGCCGATCAGGGCGGCCTCGAACTCGGCCGTGCCCATTCGGTGACCCGAGACATTCAGCACATCGTCGACGCGACCGGTGATCCAGTAGTACCCGTCGCGGTCGCGTCGACAGCCGTCGCCGGTAAAGTAGCGTCCAGGGTAGGTGTCGAAGTAGGTCGAGACATAGCGCTCGTGATCTCCCCAGACCGTCCGAGCGATGCCGGGCCAGGGGTGCATCAGGCACAGGCGCCCGCCACCCGGTCCCACGATGGTCCGGCCTTCACCGTCGACCAGGGCAGGTAGGATGCCCGGCACCGGGAGGGTCGCCGAGCCCGGCTTGGTCGAAGTCACGTTGGCGATCGGGGTGATGCAGTGGCCGCCGGTCTCGGTCTGCCACCACGTGTCGACCACGGTACACCGACCTTGGCCGACGACGTCGTGATACCAGCGCCAAGCGGCGGGATCGATCGGCTCGCCGACGGTCCCGAGCACCCGCAGGCTCGAGAGATCGTGCTGGCGGACCGGCTGCTCACCGTGGGCCGCGAGCGTCCGCAGGGCCGTGGGCGCCGTATAGAAGATCGTGACCTTGTGGCGATCGATCAGATCCCAATAGCGATCGACGGCGGGGTAGGTCGGGATCGACTCGAACATCAAGGTGGTCGCGCCGTTGCAGAGCGGACCGTAGACGATGTAGCTGTGCCCGGTGACCCAGCCGACGTCGGCGACGCAGGCGTAGACGTCGTCCTCGCGCAGGTCGAACACGG
>CBFGLP010000313.1:0-2476 GCA_965649595.1 uncultured Myxococcales bacterium
CTGGGGCACCGACTGGCCCTTCGGTGCCTGGGGCACCGACTGGCCCGAGCAGCTCGCTCCAGCCAGCGGTCGGATCCTCGCGATCTTCGACCATCGCCCGTAGCTCGCTACGGATGAACCCGAGTGGGTGGGCGTGCAGCAGCTCGAGCACGCGCGCGTGCGCGGGGGCGGAAGGCTCGGCGATCGCTCGATCGAGCCAGGCGGCCACGAACGCGTCGAGCTCGAGCGCTTGCTCGGCGGGCTCGAGCGGACGCGCGTCGGGGGGCACGCCGGACAGCTCGGGGAACTCGGCCAGCAAGCGGGCGCAGAGCGAGTGCAAGGTGCCGATCGGCGCGACAGCGAGGCGCTCGGCCAGGGCGAGGCGCTCGTCGTGAGTACGCGTGCGGACGACCTCGGCGAGGATCGGATCGGCGTGGACCTCGAGCTCGTCCGTGTCACCCGACGGCGAGCGCTGGACCTCTGCGGGATCGATCGTGAGCGCCGCGAACAAGCGCGCCCGCATCTCGGCCGCGGCCGCGCGGGTGAAGGTGACCGCGACGACCTGCTCCGGCGCGGCCCAGGGCTCGGTCGAGCCCGGCTTTTGCCCCGCGATGATCCGCAGGTAGCGACGGACGAGTCGCCAGGTCTTGCCCGTGCCCGCGCTCGCGACCAACACGACCGAGCGTCGAGGATCGAAGACCGGGCCGAACGCGGAGGGCTCGTCGTGCATCGCGGAGTCGATCGCCACGTCGACGCCGTGAGTCGGGTTTGCCCCTGGCGTTGATCCGCGCGCGGTTCGTAGCGCGGCGTCGGTCTGGTTGCGGGAGGTCATGCGCGGGGTTCCTCGGGACGATCGCTGCGCGGCAGGGGGTGCAGCGCGGGGGGCAGACCCGACACGCGCATGTCGGCGGAGGGGATCGTTCGGACGACCTCGGCGATCCGGCGGACGCTCGACATCAGTCGGCCGCCCCGACCTCCGAGCGGCCGTCGAGCGACGACCGGGAAGTAGCCAGCTTCGATCGCGCTGACGAACGCGAGCGTGAACCCGGCCGCTGCCTGGACGATCGTCCACTCGTGGCCCTGGGCGTCGACGCCGAGCGGGTTGGTCGGCGAGAAGCCGCGCACGACCGGGAGGCTCGGACGGCCGGGGCCGCGGGGCGGCGCGCGGCGGATGTACTCGAGCCGCAGCGCGCCGACGGACACGGGCTCGCTCAAGCGCAGGCGAGCCGGATCTCGCCGGACCACCTGCTCGACGGCGAGGGCATAGAGCGGCAGCTGCAGCTCGACGCCGGCGCGCAGATCGGCGAACAGCTCGGCCGGCCACTTGGGCATGCCGGTCTTGTAGTCGCAGATGTTGACGCGGCGGCGATAGGGGTCGAGCTCGATGCGATCGATCGCGCCGACGAAGGGGATCGTGCGGGGGCCGAGCTCGAGCTCGAACACGGGCAGGTCCGTGTCCGCAGGAGCTGCCTCGCCGGGCGCTGGCGCGGCAGGGGACCACTCGCTGGCGAGCACGAAGGGGGCGGGGATCGTCTCGTCGATCTCGCGTCGGCCGTCTCGGCCGCGCGCACCCGACTCGGCCTCACCCTTGCTCGCGCCCCAGGCCCGTTGCAGACGGAGCACCCATTGCTGCCACCAGCTCGACAGCTCGACCGCCCAGCGATCGCGCTCGCTCGACCAGATCGCCTCGGCCTGACCATGCTCGGCGCGACGCCGATAGCCCTCGTCGAGCGCCTCGAGCACGGCGCCGAGCAGCTCGTCGGCCTTGGTTGCGACCTCGACGGGCCCGGCCTCGCTGGCCAGGCGCTGCGCGAGCACGCGATCGAGCGCGCGGTGGACCACCTTGCCTTGGTCGCGCGCGAGCAGGCCGCTGACGCCGGGATCGCGGGACTCCTTGCGCCCGAGCCCGAGCACGCGCTCGACGAAGTAGCGGTAGGGCAGCTCGGCGTAGCTCTGCAAGGTGCTGGCCGAGTAGGGCTGGACCGGCGGGAGCGAGACACCGAGCACCCCGGTGTGCGTGCCGATCCATGCTTGCTCGTGCGAGCTCATCGCCCACACTCGCCGGGCCAGCTCGGGCTCGTGCGCCCAGTCGACCAGCGAGCGCTCGATCGGTGCGGTCGGTCGCACGCCTTCGAGCTCCGATGCGTGCGCGACCGAGCGAGGAGCCGCGGACGCGGGAGCGCGAGGCGGCAGGGCGAGCGCGTCGACGCCCACGCTCGCGCACACGCCTTGCTCGTGCGCGTCCTGGCGACCGGCGATCCATGGGCCGGGCGGCAGCTCGCTGCCGGTCCCGTCGCGGTGACGGTAGCTGGCGATTACGCCGGAGAAGCTCGACGCCAGCGCGTCGAGCTGGCGAAGCTCGAGCCCGAAGCGCGCGCGCTCGTCGATCAGGCCCAGCTCGCGCCGCAGCGCGTCGGACAGCGGGGCGTGAGTGCGGGGCGTGGACGGGTGGCGATCGAGCCCGGTCGCGAACACCCGCGCGGGCAGGCGATCGAGC
>CBFGLP010000314.1:0-2947 GCA_965649595.1 uncultured Myxococcales bacterium
GGGACGCCCTGGAAGTAGCGCACCGGGCGCAGGCAGACGTAGAGGTCCAGGATCTGGCACAGCGCCACGTTCAGACTGCGGATGCCGCCGCCGACCGGGGTGGTCAGCGGGCCCTTGATGCCGACCAGGTACTCACCGAACGCCTCGACGGTCTCGTCGGGCAGCCAGTTGCCGGTCTTGTCGAACGCCTTCTCGCCGGCGAGCACTTCCTTCCACTCGATCTTGCGAGCGCCGCCGTAGGCCTTGGCGACCGCGGCATCGAACACGCGGACCGAGGCCGCCCAGATGTCGGGGCCGGTGCCGTCGCCCTCGATGAAGGGGATGATCGGGTTGTTGGGGACCTGCAGCCCGTTGGGGCCCATCGTGATCTTGTCGGCCATCGCTTGCGCTCCTGCGGCGAGTATCGAGTTCGGCGCGGTATACCACAGCGAATGCGCTCGTTTGTCGCGGCCGCAGGTGCGCCAGAGCGCGCGCCAGCGCTACCGCGCGTGCGCAGTGCCACGCAGCGATGAGGCCCGTTCAGCGCTCGGCCCAGGCGCGCTCCGGATCCAAGCCCAGCTCGCGCAACTGCGGGAAAATCTCGGCCTCGAGCGTGGCGAAGAAGATCATCGCGTACTGCTCGTCGCTCAGGACCCCGAGGTTGGGCTCGCCGCGCTCGATCACCAGCTCGCGCCCAGCGACCTGCTCGATCGTGATCCCCTGACAGACCGAGCGCTCGAAGCCGGCCAGATCGGCGGCGAGCCGGGCCTGCAGGGCCGCGCGCGAGCTCGCCGACAACCGCGGCAGCAGGTGCGCGAGCGCGTCCCAGCCGAACGTCGCGTGGAGGTGCTCGTCGCGGCGGATCTGAGCCGAGACCGCCTCGGCGACAGGATCGGTCGACACCACGACCAGCGCGTCGAGCATCGGGCGCGATAGCGTCTCACCGAGGCAACAGGCGGTCAGGATGGCGCTCGCGGCCCAGGCAAGCGCCTGCTCGTCATCGCTGCCGCGACCTGGCGCGGGTACCCAAGGCTCGCGCGGGGTTGGCCAGCCGAAGATGTGCGCATCGTCGACGCGGCCCTCGGGGTAGACCACCAAGGCCATCGCCGCACACAGCTGCGCGTGGCGGACCTCGTCGGTGATCAGGCGCCCGAGGCACCCGAGCAGCTCGAGCTCGATCCTCGCGGTCGCGAGCGCGTGCGCGAGCCCGGAGAACTGCTGGATCGAGCCATGCTCGGCCCGCGCTCGCCCGGCCCACTGGATCGCCGCGTGCCGCCGCTGCGCGCTCGGGTAGGCGCTCGGATCGAAGCTGGCGAAGTCGGGCCAGGGCTCGCGGTGGACCTGGCCCTGATGGATCCGCGTCAGCCGATCGAGCGTCGGCGCGAGCATTCGATCGCAGCCGGTGCTCGGCGCGGAGGCGTCCTCGCTCACGCTCGCGACCTCGTCGTCAGGACTTGGGTGGCGGTTGGACAGGCGCGGTGTTCACCTTGACCGGCCCGGTTGGCTCGTCGACGGGCCCGGGGTTCACATCGGCGTCATCGGGTTTGCCCGGGTCCTCGCTCGGGCCGTCCGTATCGGCCGGCTCCTCGCTCGGCCCATCGGTCTCGGCCGGCTCGACCACCGGCCCCTCGTTGACGTGCGCTGGCTCTTCGGTCGGACCTTCGTTGACGTGCGGCTCTTGTGTGGGGCCCGGCTTGGCGCAGCCGGTCGAGAGCGAGAGCGAGGCCGTGAGCAAGCTGGTGCCGACGGCGAAGTGGAGGCGGCGCGGTCCGGACATGAACGGATGGTGCCGCGCTGCTCGTAGCTCGTGCAAGCCCAGGTCCATGATCGGGATTGCGCAGCGCATCCGAGCATGAGTGAGCGAGTTTGCTCGTCGGTGACCACTATGATCGCGATCACTTCGTCGACTCCTTCTTGGCCCGTCCTGGCATCACCCTCGGCCTCTGCCGTGGCCCTGCGGGAGAGCTAGCCGGCTTCGTCAGCGCCCACATCACCCCGCTCACCGTCGGCCGCTGGCATGGCGCAGTGTTCAGCGCCGGTGTGTTCTTCGATCTCGGCTATCGCGGCGGCCCTGCAGCAGCGCGCTTCGGCCTGCTCGAGGCGCTCCGGTTCAAGCTCGCCCACCCTCGCGTGCCGCTGGCGTACCTGGCCATCGCGGTCACACCGGCGCCCTATGTGCTGCATACCCGCGTCATGCGTCGGGTCTACCCGCGCCGCGACGTCGAGACGCCCGCGTGCGTGCACGAGCGGATGCATGCGGCCGCTCGTGCGCGCGGGTTCGAGATCGTCCGGCCCGGCGTCGTCGACATTCCGCTGCGCTCGCGCGACCACGCTTGGTTCGAGCGCTCGAGCCTGCGCGATAACCCCGACGCGACCTTCTATGTGCGCCTGAACCCAGACTGGCGGGCCGCTCGAGGCCTGCTGGTCTGGGTCCCCCTCGACCTGCCCAACGTGATCGGCTCGCTCCCGCGGGCGCTCGCCCGCGGGCTCCACTAGTCCATGTTTTCCAGCGCCTCGGGGCCCGGGTTGACCCTCTTGACCGGAGGCTTCTCCTCGACCGGGGGCTTCTCCTCGATCGGAGGCTCCTCCGGCTTCGGCTCGGGCGCGGGCTCCTCGTTGACCTGCTTCGGCTCGGGCGGCGGATCCTGTGGCCCGACGTTGACGTGATCCTCTTCGATCTCCGGATTCGGCTTGGCCTTGCTGTCGGACTCGACGGGCCCGGGGTTGCTGGTCTTCTTGCTCGTGCACCCGAGCGCCAGCGGTGCGACGAGCAAGCTCGTGCCGACGATGAAGTGGAGGCGACGCGGTCCGGACATGCCACGATCGTGCGCGCGAGCCCGAGGCCCACGCAAGCGCGGAGCTCGGGCTCGCTCGGAACGGGTCGCCTCAGCCCTGCTGGCCCATGTACACGGCCAAGTCGACGCAGCGGGTCGCGTAACCCCACTCGTTGTCGTACCAGCTGAGGATC
>CBFGLP010000315.1:0-2761 GCA_965649595.1 uncultured Myxococcales bacterium
ACCGTCGGGAGCCGAGCCGCACCTCGAACAGCCTGCACGGCGCAACCCCGAGCAGGGTTCGATCACTCGATCTTCTTCCAGAACCGACTCGTCGGCCACCAGATGACCTCCGCGCGCCCCTTCACGTGACCACGCGGCACGAAGGGCTTGGGCCGCGTGACATCCTTCTGCAGGAAGTTCTCCGGGTCCCGCCCCTTCTCTCGCGCCCGCTTGGCGAGGTCCTCCGCAGCCTGGCGATCCTGGCACAGCCCCGGTCGGCAGCTCAGCTGCACGACCAGCTTGGTCTCGGGCACCGCGAACACGAACTCGTGCCCCCCCGCGCCCGCAGCATAGAACGCGCCCGGGCCAAGCGCTTCGGCTGGCTGGGGCTCACCGGTCAGCTCGTCCTTGGCCTCGCGCAGCGCCGCGTCGAGGCCCTCGGGCGGATCCATCTCGACCTCGATCGTCAGCGAGTGGCTGTCATCGAGCACTCGGCCCTCGTACTCGGCGTGGTCCCAGTAGTACGAGCGCATCGGCTCGACCGGGACCTCGGGTAGAGCACCGACGTCGGCTTGCCCGAGCAGCTCGGGGAAGCGCTCACCCTCGCTAGCGAGCTCGGCGAAGCGGCCGGCGACCAGCTTTGTCAGCTCGATCGCGTCTTGCTCGGTCTTGCAGCGCTTACGGCCGCACTCGAGCACTGCCAGCATGCCGCGGGTCTCGTCGACGACGATCGTCGCCCAGCTCTGCTCGGCGAGCGTGATCACGAAGCCCTCGATGTCGGTGCCGCCGGGCCACTCGGCGATATCCGCGATCTCCTCGGCCTCGCGCTCGGGCAGGCCCTGCGTGGTGTGGCGACGCTTGCCGATCGGGCCAGCTCCGAGCTCGCCCAACGCCGCGTCCCGCAGCACGGTCAGGCTCTCCTTGGGGTCCCGCCAAGCTCGCAGGCGCACGCCAGTGCCCTCGCCTCCGAACTTGCGCTCGACGAAGCGCTCCTCGACGTTGCCACGGCCGGGCTGCGACTCGACGCGGCCGGGCTCGCGGACCAGCAGCTCGCGGGCATCGTAGTCGGGGTTCTCCTGCCACGAGTCGATCACCCGCACCACCTTGGTCGCGAGATCGGCCCACTGAAAGCAGCGGCCGCGGCCGCACTGGATCGAGAACACCACGCTCGAGTCGGGCGAGCGGAACACCAGCGCGTAGCCGCTCGGGTCTTGCCCGCGATAGAGGTCGCCGATCTTGGCGCCGACCTCGAGCATGCGCTCGCGCTCGCGCGGGCCGATGCTCTTCGCGTCATCGAGCAAGGTCTCGAACCCGATCACCTCGGTCGCGCCGCGGCTGAGCGCGATCGCTTCGAAGGTCGCGCTTTGGTCGATCGGGGTGTCGCGCCAGGCCTCGAGCACCAAGCCGTGCTGAACCGAGGGCCGCTCGGCGAGGTAGCGGACGCGATCGCGGCGCGAGTCCGAGTTGCCGGTCGTCTCGTCGAAGCCTTCGCGGACCTCGATGTGGCCGTCGGTGCCGGTCAGATCGCGAACGTCGATGCGCGAGAGCAGCCCCTCCGCCGCGACCGCGTCCTCGGTCACCTGCCAGGCGAGCGAGTCGTGCGAGGCGTTGCGGTTGTCGCCCATGACCAGCAGGTGATCGTCGGGCACCACGTAGGTCCGCAGGGTCGGATCGGTCGAGCGCAGATCGTCGCGGTAGCGGACCTCGTAGGTCTTGCCGTCGAGCGTCTCGAGGTAGACCGAGCAGTTGTCGATCGGCTCGGCCGAGTTCTCGGCCAGGCACTTCTGCTCGTGCTGGCGCTCGCGGGTGATCTCGACGAACTCGTCCTCGCCGGCGGGGCGAAGCTCGATCTTGCGGCGGTCACCGCTGACCCGCAGCGTGTCGCCGGGCAGCCCGATCACCCGCTTGATGAAGTCGTCCTGCTCGTCGAGCGGGTAGCGGAACACGATCACGTCGCCGCGCTCGATCGGCCGCAGCCAGTCTTGGCCGATGACCGTGGTCGTCATCGGGATCTGGATGCCGGACGCGAACTTGTTGACGAAGATGTGATCCCCGACGCGCAAAGTCGGCATCATGCTGCCGCTCGGGATCTTGAACGGCTCATAGACGCACGAGCGGACCGCGAGCGCGACCCCGATCGCTATGCCGATGTTCTCGAGCGTCTCTCGCAGGGCGCTCTTGCGCGCGAACGAGGCGTGCTCGTGCAAGAGCTCGTCGAGCAGCTCTGCCTCGCGCTCGAGCGCGGCGATGTCGACCCGCTCGGCGGCCAGCATCCGCTCGATGTTGGCGGCCGCGCTCTCGATCTGCGCGACGATCTTGGGCGGGATCCGGCTTCGCTGGCGCTCGCGCGACAGGATCTTGGCCGCCTCCTTGCGCAGCGCCTTGGAGGCCGAGCGGACGTAGCCAGGCGAGCGGCGCGGGCCCTTGGCTGGCGGAGGGCGCTTGACGTTGGCCCGCGCGTTGGGGCCCGCGACCTCGAGCGGCTCGGGCTGCTCGTCCTGGTGCGGCGGCAAGTCCCGAGGCGGCGGCCCGGCGGAGGTCGAAGCCGAGGGCTCGGGGATGCTCTTGCCCGGACGCGGCGGCTGAGGGGGCCGGCGCAGCGCGCTCCAATCGGGTCCGGACGTGTCATCCGGCTTGCGGTCGTCAGCGGGCATCCCGGCTACTGCTCCAACTTGAGAATGGCATGGAAGGCGCCCTGCGGGATCTCGACGTTACCGACCGCCTTGAGACGCTTCTTACCCTTCTTCTGTTTCTCCAGCAGCTTGCGCTTGCGGCTGATGTC